>JBKJLN010000293.1:0-5943 GCA_046596935.1 Acidimicrobiales bacterium | reverse complement strand
GTCGGCCGCCCGCACCCGGCCCGGTGCCCGCACCGCCACTACGTCGATGGCGTCGAGGAGCGCAGCCACCACCGTCGGCCACGTCGGGCCCGGCTCGGGCACGAGGGCGCACCGTGACAGGTCGATGCCGAGCTCGCCGGCGGCCACGCCCCCGACGTCGCCCATGCCGATCAGGGCGCACCACGAACCGGCGGAGGACGGACCGGCGAGCAGCGCCAGCGTCAGCGCTGAGACGCCCAATGCCGGCGCGCCCACTGCGCCCGCCGCCGTCGCCCCCGAGACCCCGACCACGCTCCCCCGCCGCAGCCCTTTTCCAGGGAAGAGCTCTTCCAGAAAAGGCGCAACCGGGAGGAGCTGTTCGCCGGCGAGGGCGGTGGGCGCGACCTTCCCGGCGATCTCCCGCAGATCCGGAACGGCTCCGCCCTGACCTGCGAGCGCGCTCCGGCCTGCCCTCGACACCGGGGGTTTCCCGGCGGGCAACCCCACTCCTGCACTATCGAACACCTGTTCGGGTCTGTCAATCGCGACCGGCGGATAGAGTCCGCGCCATGGTCCTCGCCCTGCTCGTCGCCGCCGCTGAGACCGAGGAAAAGGTCAAGCCGCTCGCCGCCCGCAGCCTGTTCGTGACCCTCGCCGTGATTCTCGTCGTGATGGCTGCCATTCTCCTGGCCGGATTCGGCTACTTCTCCCCCGGCGACGGCGACAAGCACTAATCACATCCGAAGGCCGCCGTCGTCACGACAGACTGCGGCGATGAAACGGGGGCTGCCGCGGCTGATCCGCGTCTTCGCCTCCATCGATCGTCGCCTCACCGTTGCCGTCCTCGCTCTGGGGGCGCTGCAGGGGCTCCTCCTTCCCGGCTTCACCATTGCCACCGGTGCGCTCGCCGCTCGGCTGGAGGGAGATGACGCCGTCACCGGTGTCGTCCTCCTTCTCGGACTGTTGTTCACGGTGCAACGCCTGCTCGACCCGGCGATCGCCGAACTCAGCAGCGTGCTCATGCGAGAGGTCGACGAGGCGCTCACCGAGCGGGTGATGCGGGCGATGGCCACTCCACCCGGTCTCGCCCACGTGGAGGATCCGGTCGTCCTGGATGCGGCGCTGCAGGCCCAAGGGGCACTGTCGGGCTTCACGCCCGGGGCGGCGGCCATGCAACTGCCATTCATTCTCAAGCGGCGCCTGTGGTGCGCGTCGTCGCTGTTGATCGTGGGCTCGTTCCGTTGGTGGCTCGTCCCGCTCCTCGGGATCGCCTATGCGGTGGTGTTCCGGTTCGTGCGCCGGCACAACGACGAAGTCACGTTGGTGATGCACGGCAACACCGACCTGCTCCGGCGGGCGTACTACCTCCGTACGTTGAGCCTCACCCACACCGTGGCCAAGGAGACGCGAGTGTTCGGCCTCGCCCCGTGGCTCGTCGACCGCTATCGGGCGAGCTGGCTCGACGTGATGGGAGGCGTCTGGGCAAGGCGTCGCGAGTACTGGATCGAGATGGTTGCCGTTGCCGGCGCGCTGATCGCCGTCGAAGCAGTTGGCTTCTCGCTGCTCGCTCGGGAAGCGACGGCGGGGAGAATCTCAGTTGGCGTTGCCGTCGCGGTGTCCCAGGCCTTCGTCGCCGCTGCACTCGCGGCCCAGTTCGACTGGATGTACATCGCCCCAGCGGAGGCGCAGTTCGCGCTCGACAAGCTCTTCGACCTGGAAGAGCGAGCGGCCGCGGTCGCCTCCCGGCTCCATGGAGAACGTCCCGCCGGGGAGATGCCGCATTCGTCGATCCGATTCGAGGGCGTTCGCTTCACCTACCCCGGTCGGGAGACGCCGGTGTTCGACGGGCTCGACCTCGAGATCCAGGCCGGTACGTCACTGGCCATCGTCGGGGAAAACGGAGCGGGCAAGACGAGCTTCGTCAAACTCCTCGCCCGGTTGTACGACCCGGACGGCGGCCGCATCGTCGTCGACGGCATCGACCTCCGGGAGATCGACGTGGCTTCGTGGCGGGCCCGCTTGGCGCCGGTGTTCCAGGACTTCCTCCAGCTGGAGGTGAGCGCCTACGACAACGTCGCCTTCGGGTCCCTTCGCTCCCGAGACGACACCGAAGGGGTCCGTCGGGCCGGCGTGCTCTCGGGCGCGCAGCTCGTCGTCGACCGGCTACCCGACGGTTGGCACACCATGGTCAGTCGCGAGTTCAGCGGCGGAACCCAACTCTCCGGTGGCGAGTGGCAGCGTCTGGCCCTTGCCCGCGCCCTCTTCGCCGTGCAGGCCGGTGCCGGCATCCTCGTGCTCGACGAGCCGACCGCGGCCATGGACGTCCGGGGCGAGGCCGAGGTCTACGACCGCTTCCTCGAAGTGACGCGCGGCGTGACCACCATCGTGATCTCCCACCGCTTCTCCACGGTCCGGCGCGCCGATCGGATCGTGGTGGTCGAGCACGGACGGGTCGTCGAGGACGGCAGCCACGCCGAGTTGATGGCGAGCGGTGGACGGTACGCAGCCATGTACGAACTGCAGGCGGCCCGCTTCACCGAGGCGACCGATGCGTAACGCCGCCCGGACTGTTGCGCTGATGGTGCAGATCTCCCTCCGTGCCGATCGCCTTCGTTCGGTGTTCACCGTTCTCACCGCCGTCGGACAGATGGCGGCCCTGCCGCTGCGGGCGCTCGGGCTGCGGGCCATGACCGATGGGTTCGTCACTCGCGATGGCCACGAGGCGGCTCGGGGCGTCATCCTCGTGCTCGCATTGACCGCCGTCCACCGCATCATGGTGCGGGCGTCGCTGAACGTCCGGATGCGGTTGCGGGAGAACACACAGCTCTACCTCGACACCCACATCATGGCGATGACCGCAGGCATCCCCGGCCTGGAGCATCACGAGCACCCGCACTACCTCGACCAGGTCGAGCTGATACGCAACGAGCGGGGTTACCTCGCCAATCCGTTCAATCCCATCTCCTGGACGCTGGCCTCGATCGTCCAGGGCGTCAGCACCGTCGCCCTCTTGACCGGAGTGCATCCGGTGTTGGCCCTCCTTCCCCTGTTCGGACTGGCCACGGCTTGGGCGGCCGGTCGCGGTGAGAACCGCCTCATCGCCCTCGTCGACTCCCAAGCCGAGGACGACCGGATCCTCCGGCACCTCTACGAGTTGGCGACCTTGCCGGCATCCGCGAAAGAGGTGCGGGTGTTCGGTCTGGCCGACGAGCTTCTCGCACGTCGCCGCACCCTGTTCGACCACCTCGAGACCCAACGCCGCGCCCTCGGCCGCCAGCGGGTGGTGCTCTCGTCCGTCGCGTGGGCGTCGTTCGCCCTGGGCTTCGTAGGCGCGCTGGCCTTCACCGTGCGGGCCGTGGGGCGCGGCGAGGCCACCGTGGGCGACGCCGTGCTCGTTCTCACGATCGGCAACCAGCTCGACCAACAGCTGGCCGAACTCGGCGAAAACGTCGCCTGGTTCGTGCGGACCCATCGCGCCGTCCGTCGCCTCCGCTGGTTCAGCGATTACGCGGACCGATCCCATGCCGCCCTCGAACCGGTAACCCCGGCGGCCCTCCCCGACCGGCTCGTCGACGGCATCCGCTTCGAGGGTGTGGCCTTCGGCTATCCCGACACTGGCCTGACGGTGCTCGAATCAGTCGACCTCCATCTCCCTGCCGGGGCCACCGTTGCCATCGTCGGAGAGAACGGGGCCGGTAAGACGACGCTCGTCAAGCTCCTCTGCCGCTTCTACGAACCAACGGCCGGACGGATCCTGGTCGACGGCGTCGACCTCCGCTCGCTGCCCATCGAGGAGTGGCGACGAGGCATCACCGCCGGCTTCCAGGACTTCGCCATGTTCCAACTCTTGGCTCGGGAGACCGTCGGCGTCGGCGACACGACGAAGAACACCGACGATGACGTCCTCGCCGCACTGGCCCGCGCCACGACTCCAGAGGTCGTCGACCAATTGCCGCAACAGCTCGACACCCAGCTCGGTCGCGACTTCGAAGGCGGAGTCGAGATCTCGCTCGGGCAGTGGCAGAAGCTGGCGCTCGGACGCGCCATGATGCGGACGGCACCGCTCCTGTCGATCCTCGACGAGCCCACGGCGAGTCTCGATGCGCCGACCGAGCATCGCCTCTTCGAACAGTTCCACGGAACGGCGCGGGATGCGGCCCGCGCCCGCGGCGCCATCACCATCCTGATCAGCCATCGTTTCTCGACGGTGCGGATGGCCGACCTCATTCTTGTCGTCGCCGGCGGGCGCATCGTCGAGTCCGGGGACCACGCAACCCTGGTGGCCGCCGACGGCCTCTACGCCGAACTCTACGAGTTGCAGGCGCGCGCCTATCGCTGAGTCGCCACCCGTCAGATGGGCGCGGGCTCCTCAGAACCGCGGCGGTCCGCGACCAGATCGCTGGCGCGACGGCGGCCCCGCAAGAGACCGCCGGCAGCTCCGAGAGCGCCGATCAACGACGCGATGCCGCCGACCACGAAGCCGAGACGAGGGCTGGTCGTTTCGGCGACGAAACCGACGATCGGCCCGCCGATCGGAGTACTTCCGAGGAACACGAGCAGGTACAACGACATCACGCGCCCCCGCATTTCGGTCGACGACTTCAGTTGCAGCATCGTGTTCGCAGTTGAGAGGAAGGTGATCGTGGCCGCGCCGGTGAGGGACAGCATGAGAGCCGCAACCGGGAGCGAAGGCGAGGCCGCCACGCCGAGCATGACCACCCCGAGGGCGGCGGCCGCTCCGACGAGCAGGGTCGGCGTCGGTTTTCCACGGGCTGCGGCCACGAGCGCACCGATCAACGATCCGGCGCCCATGCACGAGGTCAGAATGCCGAGCGTTCCCGGTCCGGCGTCGAAGGTGAACTCGACGAGCAGCGGCGTGAGCACGGTGAAGTTCAGTGCGAACGTTCCGACAACGGCCACCAACAAAATCGTCGAGCGCAGCTCGGGCGTCGCCCACGCGTATCGGAGCCCTGCACGCACTTGGCCTTTTGCGCGGGCGACTGGCTTCCCGCGATGCAGTTCTTCGGGATGCATTCGACTCAGGGAGATGATCACGGCAAGGTAAGAAAAGGCGTTGTAGGCGAAGCATGCACCCGTACCGGCCACGAGGATGATGAGCCCCGCCATCGCCGGCCCGACGATGCGGGCGGCGTTGAACATGGCGCTGTTGAGCGCGACAGCGTTGCCGACGCGTTCCGGTCCGACCAACTCACTGACGAACGCCTGTCTGGTCGGATTGTCGACAACGGTGGCGCAACCGGTCAACAGCGCGCAGGCAAAGACCATCCACACCCGTACGACGCCGGTCAGGGTCACCAAGGCGAGGAGCGCCGCAGAGAACGCGAGGAGCGACTGGCTGGCGAACAACGTGCGGCGCTTGTCGAAACGGTCGGCGATGACCCCACCCCACACCCCTCCGAGCAGCATGGGCACGAACTGCGTGGCCGTCACCAGTCCGACGAGCGTGCCGCTCCCCGTCAAGCGCAGGACCAGCCATCCCTGGGCGACGCTCTGCATCCACGTGCCAGTTGCCGACACCAGCATCCCGAAGAAGAAGACGCGGTAGTTGCGCACCGACAAGGACGCAAAGGTCTGACGGGCGAGACCCGCGCTCGTCACCGATCCTCCTCGACCAGGCGTTCGAGCAGCGGCAATGCCTGCTCGAGGAGCAGGCGCTCTTCCGTGTCGAACCTGCGGATGCGCTCGGCCAGGTAGGCGTTCTTGCGAGTACGACTCCGCGCCACATAGCGCCGACCCTCATCGCTGACGCGAACCCGGGCGATGCGCCGATCGAGGCTGTCGATCTCCCGAAGGACGTAACCCATGGCTTCGAGTCGGGCAACGATCTTCGTCATCGACGGTGGCTGGACCTGTTCGGTCGCAGCCAACTCCCCCAACGTCAGCGGACCCATCCGCTCGACGCTCGAGAGGGCGGAGAGCAGCGAGGCCGTGACGTCGCCTTCG
>JBKJLN010000125.1:0-14485 GCA_046596935.1 Acidimicrobiales bacterium | reverse complement strand
TGCGAGGATGCCCATGGCTTCTTCGATTCCCACCGAAGTCAAAGCTTGAACCTCAAAGGCGACCGACTGTCGAATGCGCCGAGGAGTACTCCAAAACAGCCCGAAATCATTGATGTTTTCGGTTCATCGGCAGTTCGGTCGTGGTATCATACGAACTGATGTTCCCCTCACTCGCAGCCGCAATCGAAGAGCTCGACCCCCCGGTTGACGGCTCCTCGCTGGGCGAGATGCTGCGCTGCCGGGATCGTCTCGATGCCAAAATCGCGCTCGGGGTCGGCCAGTTCGATCGCGACGGAACGTGGGCCCTCGACGATGCGTCGTCGGCCACCGCGTGGCTCCGCCAACACGCCGGCCTTTCAGGATCGACTGCCGCATCACTGGCCCGCACCGGCAAAGTCGTGTCGGGTGCGCCCGTGCTGGCCGCCGCGTGGCTCGAGGGCTCGATCTCGGGCGGGCAGGTGCAGGCGGTCGTGGCCAACGTGAATGACCGGGTCGCCGGCCTGTTCGCCGAACATGAAGGCGAACTCGTGCCGCGCCTGGCGGCACTCAACGTGCGAGAGACAGCCATCGTCATGCAGTCGTGGCGTGACCGGGCCGACGCCTTGTTGGAGGACGACCTCGGCAGAGACGAGCCGACGCGTTCGTTGCACCTGTCGCGCACCCTCGACGGACGGGCCGAGCTCAAGGGCTCGTTCGACGCCGAGGCGGCGGCCCCCATCGAGGCGGCGTTGCGAGTGGCGGCCATCGACGACACCGAAGGCGAGACTCGTTCGCCGGCCGAGCGTCGGGCCGACGCCCTGCGCGACGTGTGCCAGTGGTTCCTCGATCACCAAGACTCCGCTACCACCGCTGGACGTCACCGTCCCCACGTGAACCTGGTTCTGACCCTCGATGAGCTCGAAGCTCGCGGCGGTGGCCGCACCCTCGACGGGACGCTCCTCGATGCCGATGCCGTTCGGGTGTTGCTGTGCGACGCCAACCTTCACCGCGTCATCACCGACGGTCGAGGGACCATCCTCGACTACGGCCGCTCAACCAGAACCATCCCGCCGGCCTTGTTCTCGGCTCTCGCACTACGCGACGGGCACTGCCGCATGGTCGACGGATGTGATCGACCGCCCGAGCGGTGCGACGCCCACCACGTCGTGCCCTGGGAAGACGGCGGCGCCACGAACCTTCAGAATCTGGTGTTGGCGTGCAGTCACCACCATCACCTCGCGCACCGAAAACGATGGCGACAGACCCTCGAAGCCCACGGTACCCTCACCATCGAGACCCCCGACGACCGACGTTGGACCACGTACCCGCGCGGTGCCCTCACTCTCGGATACCGCGCCGCCAGCTGACGCGACGCTGGGCCCTCCGAGGAGGGTCCAGCGTGAACGGTCGACTGCGTTGGTTGGAAGGGTCAGGCGTCGAAGCTTGCGGGTGCCGCTTCGGGACTGCCGTCGGGATCGGGGCGGTCGCCGTCGTCCCGACGGGGGCCGCGATGGTCGCCGGGAGGCCGGGGATTGTTGACGTGCTCGGTGATCCGCTCGGTGAGGGTGGCGATGCGCTCGTCGGCCTGGGCTTGAGTGATGCGTCCGTCCTTTACTTCCTGGGCGAGGTGGGCCTTGGCCTCGTCGACGAGGGCGGCGATGACGGTGTTGACGTCGACGCCTTTGTCCTTGGCGACCTCAGCGATGGTCTTGCCGGCCCGCAATTGGGTCCGGAGCTCGTCCTCGCTGATGCCGAGTGCTTTGGCGGCGGCCGAGAAGCCGGCCTTGACGCCGCGGCGGCGTCCGTCGGGCCCGCCCTTGGGTCCGTCGTGGTCGCCGGCGGGCCTTGGGTTGTTGACGCGCTCGGTGATCCGCTCGGTGAGGGTGGCGATGCGCTCGTCGGCCTGGGCCTGGGTGATCTTGCCGTCAGTCACTTCCTGGGCGAGGTGGGCTTTGGCCTCGTCGACGAGGGCGGAGATGACCTTGTTCACGTCGACGCCCTTCTCGGCGGCGATGGCAGCGATCGTCTTGCCCGCCTCGAGCTGCGTACGGAGCTCGTCTTCGCTGATACCGAGGGCGGTGGCGGCCACGGAGAGGCGAACCTTCATGCCCGGATGGCATCCCTCGCGGTCACCGTGGTGCGGCCGAGGATTGTCGGCGCTGGCCGCCGGGGCCTTGGGAGTGGGGGTGTCGTCGGTCTGGGCGTTGGCAATGCCGAGCCCAGCAAGGACCATGGCCAAGGCGGCACCGCCGGCGACGATGCCAGAGGTCAGGCGATTGGCCCGCCAGGCCGAACGGGCGGGGACGACCGTGGCGGGTGCTTCGTCGGACGGGGGGAGGGGTTCGAGAGGTTCCATGTGTCGAACAATGCGCTCCGGACCTGTGGGAACCCTGGGAACCCGATGCGGGGTTCTTGTCGGTTGCGACAGCTCAGACGGCGGTCGCCGCCGGGAGGTCGACCATGAACGTCGTTCCCTCTCCGACGCGGGAGGTGACCGAGACCCGACCGCCATGGCCGGCAACGATGCCCTGCACGATGGCGAGCCCGAGTCCCGTTCCGCCAGCTTCACGACTCCGAGAAGCGTCGGCCCGATAGAAGCGCTCGAAGACTTGCGCAGTGACGTCTGGTGTCATGCCCGGGCCGCGATCAACGACCTCGAGAACGGCTCGTCCCTCGACGTTCGTCACCCGCACCAGGACCGGAGTCGAGGGGGGCGTATGGGTGCGGGCGTTGGCGAGAAGGTTGCCGATCACCTGTCGAAGCCCGGCCTCGTCGCCGGCCACGGTGATCGGGATGAGGTCGGCCTCGATGGGCCGAGCCGGCTCGACCGCACGCGCATCGCGCACCCCATCTTCGGCGAGCAGATCGAGTCGGACGGGCGACGTGGCGGGAGCCCGGTTCTGGTCGAGGCGGGCCAATACCAGCAGATCTTCGACGAGGCCGGCCATGCGCCGTCCCTCCTGCTCCATTCGAGACATTGCGTCGGCCAGTTGGTCTTTGCCCTCCAGACCGCCGGCCCGCCAGAGCTCGGCGTATCCGAGGATCGACGTGAGCGGCGTCCGCAACTCGTGTGATGCGTCGGCCGCGAACTGGCGCACGCGTTGCTCGGACGCCTCGCGCTCGCGAAACGCGCCCTGGATCCGCTCGAGCATGGCGTTGAAGGCGACGCCGAGCCGTCCGGCCTCGGTGGCCGGACCGGAATGTTCGACGCGTCGCGAGAGGTCGCCGGCGGCGATGGCGTCGGCGGTCGCTGCCATGTCCTCGATCGGATGAACCCCGAGGCGCAGCACCCACCACAAGACCAAGGCCAAGGTCGACAGGACGGCCAAGGTGCCGAGGATCTGCACCACCCGGATCCGCTCCACCGTCGACGCCACCTCGTCGAGGCTGAGTCCCACGACGGTCACGCCGCCACGACCGCTCTCGAGGGCCACGAGCCGCCACTTCCCTTTTCCGGAGGTGGCTGGCACCGTGAATGGGCGTACCTGGTCAGGCGGCCGGGCCTGTCCGCGAAGGGTCGAAGCGGTCAAGGCCGGTTCGGGCCGATCGTCCTGACCGATCGATGACCCGACGCGCACCATGGCCAGCTCGGGGTCGCCGACGGCGATGAAGTACTCCGAAAGCGTCTCGTCTTGCGGCTGAGGGCCGCGACGGCCGGGACGGAGCGGCCGCTCCACCCGGAACAGTTGGCTGGAAGCCACGTCATTGAGCTGTACGTCGATGCGCTCGAGGAGATACCGCTCGAAGCGGTGAGAGAGGGTGACGTTGGTGACGACGAGCACCGCCGCAATCGTCAGGAGCCCGAACAGCAGCCGTCGTCGAAGCGACATCAGCCGGGACGGAGCGAATACCCGACGCCCCGGACGGTCTGGATGAGCGGAGGACCGATCCCGTCGATCTTCCGGCGTAGATAGCTGATGTAGGTCTCGACGACCGTGGCGTGACCGCCGAAGTCGTATTGCCAGACGTGGTCGAGGATCTGGTTGCGGGACAGGACCCGACCGGTGTTGACCATGAGAAAGCGGAGCAAGTTGTACTCGGTGGGGGAGAGGTCGACGACCACGCCCGCGCGCCGCACGATGTGGGCCTCGTCGTCCAGCTCGAGGTCGGCCACGCTGAGCTTCGACGATCCCGAGACCGCACCCTGGCGACGCAGGATCACCTGGATCCGGGCCACCACCTCTTCCAGGCTGAACGGCTTGGTCACGTAGTCGTCGCCACCGAGGGTCAGCCCCCGCACCTTGTCGTCGACGGTGTCGCGGGCGGTGAGGAAGAGCACCGGCACCTTGGAACCGTCGGCCCGCATGCGCTTGACGACGTCGAAGCCGTCGAGATCCGGAAGCATCACGTCGAGCAGGACGACGTCGGGGTCGAACTCCTCGACCCCCTTGAGGGCGCCGCGCCCGTTCGATGCCACCCGGACGTCGAAGCCGAAGTGCCGCAGGGCCGAATCGAGAAGGAAGGTGATGTTGGCCTCGTCATCGACGACCAGCACCCGAGCGAGATGGTTCCCGACCATCGGCGCGCTCGGTGCGGCGGAATCCATGCCCTCACCCTGCTCCAAAACCCTGGGAGTTGTCTGTGAGTCCCCTCAGTCGCTCACCCGAATGTCGCCGGGGTGTCGTCGGAATACGGAAGGGGATGATCGCCACCGAGCTCAGCGAATCGCTCGTTGAGGGCGACGGCCAGCAGGTCCGCATTGTGGGGCTCGGCCTGCAACGCGCCGTAGAGGAACGCCTCGATCTCGAGGGCGGTGCTCATCCCTCCGAGCGAGAAGTACCGGAACCACAGGTCGCTGATCGAGAGCCCCAGTGATTGGCGCGCCACCTCGAGCGGGCCGAGCGGCTCAACCACGGGGAGCGATCGTGTCGGCCTCAGAAGCACCTTCGAGCGACGACGATCGGGTCTGTCGAACATCCGGGTCTCCCGGGACGCCGGACGAGTCGATCACCGAAAGGGCCTGCTCGAGCACGGTCTGACGGTCGGAGCGCGATGACCGGTTGAGGATCGCGGCAGCGTCACCGGCGGAGATGCCCTGGCGCTCCATGAGGATGCCCTGGGCTTGGGCGATGACCATGCGAGAAACCAGCGCCGCACGGATCCGGGACGATGCCTCCTCCTCGGAGATGTCGGCGCCGCCGTCCGCGAGGATGCCCGACGCCTGTTTGGCGAACAGCGCCGCCAGTTCCTCCTCGGCCGGCCCGAATGCGCCTTCGGCGCGGGAGTAGATGTTCAGCGCGCCGATCGGCCGGCCTTCGGCCATGAGCGGTGACGAGAGGATGCTGGCGATGCCCTCCTTGATGGCGCGAGGGACGAAGGTCGGCCAGCGGGTCTCGTTGGCCAGGGCATCGATGAGGAACTTCTGACCTTCGGCGGCGGCGGAGAGGCACGGGCCCTCCCCGGTTGCGTACTGGTTGCGATCCATCTCGAGAACCGTCTCATCGCTGGCGGCGGCGGTCAGGATCTGGCCGTGGCGGTGCAAGCAGACGCTCACGCCGTCGGCGCCGCTGATGGTGGCGCTGGCGAGCGAGACGACCAGGCGCAGGGCGGCGTCAATGGTGTCGTTGCTTGCTGGCAGCGCTCCGAATCGATCCCTGGTCGTCGGCGCTTCGGTCGCCTCTTGCGTGCCGGGTCCGGTCGAGTCCGTTTCCTCGGGAGCGAGGGGCGAAGGGTCTTCGATGTCGACCATGGACGAGAACCCGGTCAACTCGAGGACGCGGCGCACCGGCGCCGGGACCGACCGCAGTATCAGTCGGCCGCCGCGGGGTCGAAGGCGGGCGATCGCCCCGGCGAAGACACCGATTCCGGAGGCGTCGAGGAACCCGAGGTGCTCCAGGTCGAACACGATGTCGGTGTGCCCGTGGTCGCAGAGCGCCTTGACGAACCCACCGAACGTGGGTGCGGTGGCGACATCGAGTTCTCCCCGAATGACGACCACTGCTCGATCGCCGGAAATGCCGATCTCAGTGTCGAACTCGCCAAAAAGGCGAGCCCTCGCACCCATCGGAGCCTTCCGCAGCGGGAGATTCGGCACGTCGCCGTTCCCCGATCTCAGCGCTGGAACGATGGCGCCGCATGAACCCTCGCTGTCGAAGGCAAGTCAAGTTGTACCACTTCGGGCGATGTCAGATGCGTGGCTCGGAAATGTCGTCCACACTGGACGAGTGGATGACGTCGGCGACCTGGCGGAGTTGGAACACAGTTTCTCCCAGCTGGCGCTGGCGCTGTTTTCCCCCAAGTCGGTGAGCGGCACGCTGCAATCCGTCGTCGATCTGGCCACGGAGTCGATCGATGGATGCGATGCGGCAGGCGTGCTCATCGCCGTTGAAGGAACGATCGTCAGCACGACAGGGAGCGATCCAGTGGTGGCAGAACTCGATGCTGCCCAGATCGCCACCGGCGAAGGTCCGTGCATCGCTGCGTCGATGGCCGGTACCACCTTTTATGCCGAGGACCTCCTCGACGACTCCCGCTGGCCCAAGTTCGGTCCCAAGGCGCTGGCGCTCGGGATGCGAAGCATCCTGGCTTACCCCCTCCACGACGACCGGATGAGCGCGCTCAACCTCTACGGCCGGCTCCCCTCGGCCTTCGGGGCCACCGGACGCGCTCAAGGCCTGCTCTTCGCCACCCTCGCCCACATCGCCCTCAACTCGGCCGAGGAACGCGAGTCGGAGGAAAAGCGTTCCGACAACCTCCAGGAAGCGTTGCGGACGCGCGAGGTGATCGGGCAAGCCCAGGGCATCTTGATGGAGCGCGAGCGCATCACCGCCGACCAGGCCTTCGACGTCCTGCGTCGCGCGTCCCAGGGCATGAACGTCAAGCTCCGGGTCGTGGCCGAGAAGCTCGTCGAGACCGGCGAACCGCCGGTGCCACCGAGCCCCTGACGCAGCCCTACCGCAGCAGGTTCCGGTAGAGGGCCTCGTAACTGGCCACCATCGCCGAGCGGTCGAAGCGTTCCGCAGCATCGGCCCGGATTGCTCGGCGATCGAGTCGACCTGCGTGTCCGACGGCGACAACGGCTTCGTCCCGATCGGCGGCGAGGGATCCGTTGACGCCGGGTGTGATCAGTTCGCCCATCGAACCACGGTTGAAGGCGATGACCGGAGTACCGCAGGCGAGGGCTTCGACGACGCTGAATCCAAAGGGTTCGTCGAAGTCGATGAGATGGAGGAGGGCATGAGCCGACCCGAGAAACTCGGCTCGATCGGCGGCGTCGACGGGGCCGAGGAACTGCACGCGGTCTCCGTCGACATGGGGCTCGACGTCGCGACGGAAGTAGGCCTCGTCCTGCACGATGCCGGCGATGCGGAGACGACGCCCTGAGCGAGCGGCGACCTCGATGGCCTCGGCCGTCCCCTTGTCGGGATGGATGCGGCCGAAGAAGACGAGGTCGTCCCCCGGGTCGGGGTGGACGGCGAAGGAGGAGATGTCGATGCCGTGGTGAATGGTGGCGGCATAACGAAGCCGCGGGTGTCGATCGGCGTCGCTGATGGCGACATAGCTGCTGGTCGAGTTGTAGCGCTCGTAGACCGGCACGATCTTCTCCGAAGAGAAGCCGTGAATCGTGGTGACGACAGGTGTGTCGACGAGCTCGCTGTAGGTGAGTGGGAGGAAATCGAACCCGTTGTGGATGATGTCGAAGTCGCCGGCACGCTCGAAGGCGGCGGCGATGTGAAGGCACTCGGCCACCTTCGGGTCGCTTTCGGGGTCTTCCGACCAGGGGCGGGCGACGGTGGCGTGCAACGAGGCTGCGGTCTCGGAATCGGCCGTGGCGAACAGGGTGACGTCATGGCCGAGAGCGACCAAGCCTTCGGTGAGCAGTGACGCGAAGAGCTCCCACGGGCCGTAGTGACGCGGCGGCGTGCGCCAAGATATTGGCGCCAGCACGGCGATGCGGAGGGGCTCGTCGGTGGGTTCGGGTCGTCGGGGAGGGAGAACGAACGAACGGTACCGGGATTGTCGGCCGACCTCAGCGGGTAGTCTGACTCTGCCCGCTTGGGCGAGTCTCCTCGCCTGGGTTGGAACGCCTATTGCAGGCGGAATGCCTCGACCGAGCCCATGTCAGGAGCTCGTCGTGCCCAGCCGCACCTCCGTCGTTTCCCTCGCGTCGCCCCGAGGAGGAGCAGGCCCGTCGTTCGGGATGCTCACGACCTTTCCTCCCACGGCCTGCGGGATCGCCACGTTCTCGGCCGCTCTCGGGGCGGGCCTGGTCGAGCATGGCGCGACCGTCGACATCGTTCGATGCGGTCAGGCCCCCGAGACCGAGGTTGCGGGCGTTCGGGCGAGCCTCGACGACACCTCTCCCGAAGGCGTGCGGTCGGCCATCGACGTGCTCAACCGATCCGACATCGTTCTCGTGCAACACGAGTACGGCATCTTCGCCGGCGAGGATGGCGACGTCGTTCTCGATGTCCTCGACGGGCTCCGCGTGCCGTCTATCGTCGTTGCCCACACGGTGCTTCGCACCCCGACGGCCCACCAACGAATCGTGCTCGAGCGGGTCTGTCGAGCTGCCGACGCCGTCGTGGTCATGACGGAGACGGCGTTCGCGCGACTGCTCGACGGGTACGACGTCGATGCGTCGAAGATCGTGTGCATTCCCCATGGCGCCGCGACACCGTTGGCCGAGGAGGACGAGGCCGGTGCCCCCGGCCGTCGCCGCCGCCCGGCCAAGCTCCTCACCTGGGGGTTGCTCGGACCTGGCAAGGGCATCGAATGGGCATTGGATGCCGTCGCCACCCTCGGCGATCTCCGCCCCCAGCCGACCTACTTGATCGCCGGCACCACCCACCCGAAGGTCCGAGAGCACGCGGGCGAGGCCTACCGCGAGATGCTCATCGAACGAGCCGCCCGAGATGGCGTCGAATCGATGGTGTCGTTCGACGACACCTATCGCGACGTGCCCGCTCTCACGGCCCTGATCCACTCGGCCGACCTCGTGATCCTCCCGTATGACTCGGAGGATCAGGTCACTTCGGGCGTGCTGGTCGATGCCGTCGCCGCCGGCCGCCCAGTCGTCTCGACGGCCTTTCCGCATGCGGTCGAATTGCTGGCCAGCGGTGCCGGTCTCGTGGTGCCTCAGCGCGACCCGATCGCCTTGGCCGACGCCATCCGTGCGGTGTTGACCGACCATGTTCTCGCCGCTGGAATGGCGGCCGAAGCGCGTCGACTCGCCCCCGACCTTTCATGGAATGCCGTCGCTGCGCAGTATCGCGACCTGGCGACTCGAATCGTCGACCGACGCGAACTCGTCGCGTGAACATCCCGCCCCCGTCGTTCGACCATCTCCTCGCGCTGAGCGATGACATCGGCACCTTCGAACACGCCGACCACATCACGGCCCGCCCGGCTCACGGGTACTGCACCGATGACATGGCGCGGGTCCTTGTGGTCGCTTCCCGAGAACCCGATCCCACCGCCGAGGTGCGCGACCTCGCCTGGTTGGCCT
This sequence comes from Acidimicrobiales bacterium, assembly GCA_046596935.1. GTDB lineage: Bacteria > Actinomycetota > Acidimicrobiia > Acidimicrobiales > CADCTF01 > DATLED01. The sequence goes on along the minus strand of JBKJLN010000125.1, from coordinate 5,058 downwards.
TCCGCTTCCTCGCCCGCAGTCAGGGCGTGTCGGGCGAGGTGCGGAACCGGCGGATCATCACCGGGCGCTGGCTCGACCAACGAGGCGTAGGCGACTGGTGGGGGAGGACGGTGTGGGCCTTCGGAACCGCGGCTCGTCTCGGGCCCGACGAGGCCATGCGCCAGAGCGCCCTGGCGTACTTCGGCCGCGGTGTCGAGCGACGGTCGCCATGGCCGCGGGCGATGGCCTTCGCCGCCTTGGGGGCCGCCGAGGTACTTGCCTGCGAGCCAGCGAACTACGCCGCGCACCGCCTGCTCGTCGACGCCGTCGCCGTGATCGGTTCGCCAGGATCCGATGCGGGCTGGCCATGGCCTGAGAGCCGCCTCACCTATGCCAACGCCGTGTTGCCCGAGGCGCTCCTGGCTGCTGGTGCTGCCCTTGACGACGCCGCAGCCGTCGATCGCGGGCTGGACATGCTCTCCTGGTTGTTGACGCGCGAAACCCTCGGCGATCATCTCTCGCCGACCCCCGCCGGCGGATCCGGGCCCGGGGATGGAATCCCCCGGTTCGACCAGCAGCCCATCGAGGTGGCCGCGATGGCCGACGCCTGTGCCCGGGCGTTCTCGATCACCGGCGACGAGCGGTGGCGCGAAGGTCTGCGGATGGCCGTCGAGTGGTTCGCCGGAGCCAACGACGCCGGCGCAGTGATGTGGGACCCGGCCACCAACGGCGGGTACGACGGTCTCCGGTCCGACGGTCCCAACCTCAACCAGGGAGCCGAATCGACCCTGGCGCTCGTGGCAACGCTGCAACACGGGCGCCGTCTGGCACTCGCCCGGCAATGACGACCTCCGGCGGGAGCGGAGCACTCGCCGTGACCCGGGTGGGCCCGCGATTGACGGCCGATCCGGATCGGGTGATCTCGCAACTGTTCGTCCCCGGGCACTACCTCCCGACCGGCTCCGACGGGCAAGCGACCGGGGTCGTGGCCAATGTGCTCGCCATCGACGAGACCGACGTGCCGGCGCTGCTGCAGGGTCTGGTCGCGCGCTTCGGCGGGCGCCATCGCAACCTCCTCGAGACCTTCCGCGCCAACGTCGAGCGGATCGACAACCGCCTCGACGACAGTGGTGCACTCTCCGACGATCGCCTCCTCCTCCTCGGGGCGACGTTCACCCACGAATACGCCGTCGAGGCCGCAGCGCTGTGCAATCCTTCCTTGGTCGTCGCGCCCGACCAAGCCGGTGTCGCAGAGGGAGCGGTCAGGCTCCTGATGAGCGTGCGCCAGATCGGCGAGGGGCACCGTTCGTCGATTGGCTTTCGGACCGGGATGCTCGCCGCCGATGGGACCGTCACGATCGACGATCCCGGCCCGTACACGACCGCCGGATCGATTCATCCGGCTGACCTTCGAGGCGACAGCTTCGTCGACGTGATCGGTGGCGCCCGAGGGGGTGGCGAAGCCGCGACCTGGGTGCTCAGCGGCCTCGGTGAGCACTTCACGCTCAAGGAACTCGAGGCCAGGCTCGTCCTTCTCGAGGCGCAGCAGGACACCCGCCAGAACGTCAGCGAGACGGTCGCTCGATTCCGAGACCGTGCGGCGCGCACCTACGTCGCGGAGTTTCCTGCATCGTCGACCCTGAGCGAACGAGTGTTGTATCCAGCCACCGCCGCCGAGGCCAACGGGATGGAGGACGCCCGCTTCGTCCGCCTCGTCGAGGACGATGGAAGCGCGCCGGTGTATCACGCCACCTACACGGCTTTCGACGGTCGACGGATCGCCCAGCAGTTGCTCACGACCGCCGATTTCCTGCGTTTCGACATCGCACCGCTCTCGGGGATGGCCGCCGCCAACAAGGGCCTCGCCCTCTTCCCCCGGCGCATCGGTGGGAAGTACGCGGCGATGTCGCGTCTCGACGGCGCCAGCAACGCCATCGCCTTCTCCGACAGCCTGCAGCATTGGCCCACGGCGACCCGACTCGAGTGCCCGAGTGAGTCCTGGGAAGCCATCCAGGTCGGGAACTGCGGTCCGCCGATCGAGACCGACGACGGTTGGTTGGTCATCACCCACGGGGTCGGTCCGATGCGTTCCTACGCCATCGGGGCCTGGCTCCTCGACCTCGACGACCCCACGAAACTGATCGGGCGGCTCCGCCGTCCGCTGCTCGAACCGCTGCCCGAAGAGCAGGACGGCTACGTACCCAACGTCGTCTATTCCTGCGGGTCGCTGGTGCACGGCGAGACGTTGCTGGTGCCGTTTGGCATCGGAGATTCGGCCATTCGCTTCGCCACCGTGCCGCTGCGCCAGGTGCTCGACGCCATGGCCTGATTCGGCCTCGGCGCCGGACAAACTGTGCGCCGATGACGTCCCAGCTCGACGGCCTGAAGGTGTTGGAACTGGCGGGAGGTATCGCCGGCCCGTCTGCCGGCCGTCTCTTCGCCCTGCTCGGCGCGTCCGTGGTGAAAGTGGAGGCCGGAGGCGGCGACCCGGCTCGCACCCTGCCCGTCGACGACGACCAGATCGATGGGTTGAGCCCGCTCTTCGTGCACCTCAACGCAGGCAAGGAGATGGTCGGCGACCTCGGCGATCCTCTCGCGTGGGCCGATGTGATCCTCGATGACGCCGTGCGCTCGTCGCGCGCCGGGACCAACCTCGACCCGAACCGCTTGGCCGGTCTGGGCAAGGTCGTCGTGTCGGTCACGGCGTGGGGGTACGACGCCGATGAGCCCGGCCAACCGAGCGATGAGCTGCTCGTGCAAGCGGCCTCGGGCATGGTGTCGGCGACACTCGACGACGGCCGTCCGTATCGGTTTCCGGGTTGGCAGTCGCAATATCTTGCCGGTGGCTTCGCCGTCGCCGGCGCCTTGACGGCATTGGCTTCGGAGGGCGGGCACCACGTCGAGGTGTCGTGGGTCGGGGCCATCGTCACCGGGGTGGAGGCGGGGCTGTGCGCGTTTCTCCATGCCGTCGAACAGCCGCGCCGTCCCGAAGGCGCCGACCGCCAGGCGGGCTTCCAGGTCGGGGCCTTCCCCGCCGGCGTCTTCCGCTGCGCCGACGGCCATGTGATCCCAGGCACGGTGCGCCCCATCGACTGGAGCCTGCAGTGTGGGGTCTACGACCGCCCCGATCTCCTCGACGACGAGCGCTTCGACACGCGGCACCGATTCGTTAACCGCACCGAGCTGCGGGCCGAGTTGCAGCCTTGGTACGACCGCCACACGAAGGACGAGATCTTCTCCGCCGCACTCGCATCGGGATGGGCCTGCGGCAAGGTGATGACCGCTGCCGACGCGCTGGCCGATGACCACATGGCCGCTCGCGGCTTTCTTGGTCACGTCGAGGTCGAAGGCACCCACGCCACTGCTCCGATCCAGCCGTGGAGGGTCACGAGTGCCACGGCAGCCAAGTCGGGTACGGGAGTTGCCGTTCCGCCGTCGCTCGCCGGCCTCAAGGTGCTCGAGCTCACGTGGGCATGGGCGGGCCCGTTCGTCGGCCGGTACCTCGGGGCCTACGGGGCCGATGTCGTGCGCGTCGAGGCGGGTCGGTATCCCGACGGGTGGCGAACGCGCCTCACGTGGAAGCAGACCGGCGCCGTGCCCGACGGAGAAGACCCCGACGGCTACACCTGGGACGCCGCCGCCCTCCACAACTCGCTCAACCGGAACAAGCGGAGCGTGTCGATCGATCTGACCTCCGACGATGGGCGCGCGCTCTTCCTGGAGTTGTTGGAGAAGGCCGACCTGCTCGTCTTGAACATGTCGCACCGGATGCTGGCGGATCGAAACATCGAGGTCGAAGTGCTGGCGGCCGTCGACCGGGGCCTCGTCGTGTTGAACATGCCGGCCCTCGGCGCCACCGGACCATCCCGCGACATGCCGGGCTACGGCATCTTGATGGAAGGGATGGGTGGCTTCGCCGCCCGCTACGGGACTCGCTCCGAGGCTGCCCGTTCGACCAACACCTACTACCCGGATCTGGTGGCCGGTCTCCACGGAACGGTGGCCGCGCTGAGCGCGCTCGCCGCCCGCGAGTCCACCGGGTGCGGGAGTTTCGTCGACCTCTCGCAACAGGAGGTGACGTGGCTGCAATTCGCCGAGGCCCTCGTTTTGGCGTCGACCACTGGACGCGAACCTGGGCGTCTCGGTGACGCCGAGCCCGGATTGGCGCCGTCCGGGTATTACGCCACCCACGACCGTCGGTGGCTGGCCATCGTGGTGCGCAGCGATGAGGAGTTTGCTTCCCTGGTCGCTGCGGCCACGCCCCACCTGGATGGGTTCGCGATCCTCCCGACCGGCGAGCGGGTGAAGCGTCGGGACGAGGTCGACGAGGCGGTGACGGCGTGGACCATGTCGACGCCAGCCGACGAAGCCGAGCAGCGACTCCGTTCGGCCGGGGTGGGCGTGCAGCGCGGGTGGTCGTACGCCGAGGCCTACGGGGCCGGCGGCGGAGCCCTCGTCGGCCGCGGTCTCATCGAACGCTTGAGCCACCCGGTCACCGGCGATCGCCCGTATCTCGCCCTTCCGTTGGGTATCGACGGAGTTCCGTGGCGAAGCCCCCGCCCGGCTGCTTGTTTCGCCGCCCACACCGACGAGGTGCTCACAGAGTGGATCGGCATCGACAACGAACGGTTGTCCAGCCTGCGGACCGCCGGGGTGATCGGCACCACCCCCGGCGACCGTCGCCGCCCCTGAAACGCAGGTTTCTCCCGCTACGGTCACCAGGATGGATGACGCCGGGGCGCAGCGGCGTGCTCGCCGGGCGGCTCGACGCACCAACGGGTGGAGCCCAGCGCCGTCGCTGCCGTCGCCCCCGGCCGTCTCGATCCGCGGCTTGGAGAAGCGCTACGGCCCGAAGTTGGCCGTTGCCGGCATCGACCTCGACGTGCCTGGGGGCTCGTTCTTCGGACTGGTCGGCCCCAACGGTGCCGGCAAGACGACCTCGTTGCGGATGGCCACGGGCCTCCTCCGCCCCGACCGTGGAAGCGTTACCATCGACGGCCGCGACGTGTGGGCGGATCCGGATGCGGCCAAGGCGCGCATGGGAGTACTGCCCGAAGACAACCGGCTGTTCGATCGCCT
>JBKJLN010000001.1:0-3339 GCA_046596935.1 Acidimicrobiales bacterium | reverse complement strand
ACGATCCACGTGGTTCCCTTCCAGCGCTGCGAGACCCCAAGGTACCGTTGCTGGCGTGCCTTCTCTCCGCATGGTGCACCTGCTCACCGTGGGCGGCGCCTTCCAGGGACGGGTCGTGGCCGCTCGCCTCGGCTCCGAGGGCATCGTCACGTCGCTCCGTGGCGCCGTCGACGGCCCCTATCCGTTCGGGAACGTGTCGGTGTTCGTCGATGCCGATGACGTCGAGTTGGCCCGCCAACTCCTGCTCGCCGACGAGGTGGAGGAGGCATTCACCGACGTCGATGCCGAGGGAGCGGGCGGCGGCCCGGTCACCCGAAGGATCGCCGGGATGCCGCCTTGGCTGGCCGTCCTCGCCATCATCTTCGTCGCCGTCGCCAGCAGCCTCGCCCGAGTTCTCAGCCTCTGAACGCTTTTGGCTCCTGGACCCGGTGCCAGGGCACCGGATCCAAGAGCCAAAAGGTGTACTCGGGTCCTCGACGTCAGTCAGGATCCAGGAGCGATACGAGAAGCTTCGAAATCTCAGTCCTCGTCGTTCTCGCTGCTGTCGCTCCCGCCCTGGTCGGAGGCCTTCTCGCCGCTCTTGTGGGTCCGGTCGGCGTTCTCGGACTTGTCGTCGTTGTTGTTGTTCTCGTTGGCCGAGCTCTCGGCAGCGTCGTCATCCTCTTCGCAGTCATTCTGATGATCGGCGTTGCCTTCGTCCTCGTGGTCTCCGTCGTCCTCGTCAGCACACGTGGCGCCGGCGGGGGTCGACGCGCCGGCGGCCTGCTCGTTCTCGGTCTCGGTCTCCGCAGGCTCGGCGGCCTCGGGGGCTGCGCTGGAGGCCTCGTCGACGGTTTCGTCGGGGCCCGAATTGGACTGTGACTGTTCCGCAGAAACCTCGGCGCTTGCGAGGCGGACCGGTGCGTGATGGTCGGAACCCACCGCACCCGCCACACCGATGCCGGCGATTGCCAGTGCCGAACCGAACGCAATTGCGCTCACTTTGATCACGGTGCCACGGACAGAGTTGGAAAGCACTGATGATTCTCCTTCTTGGCCGCCGGTTCGGAGCTCGCACCCCGCAACATGGGGGTCTGGAAGGGTAAGCGCTCAGAGTGGCGCCGAAGATACGCTCCGAGACAGAGTTTTTTTCAGGCCAGGAGTTCGGCCAGCGACTCGTCTTCGATGCGGCGGAAGGCCCGGCGCTTGGCGTTGCGCTCGAGCACCGCGGCCTCCATGTCGGGCGCGGTGAGCGTCCGGTCCGGGCCCGAGAGCGCACCGACGGCAACCTTGAGGGCGGCCCCGAGGCTGAGCCCTTCGGCCCATCCGTCCTTGAGGCGTTCGCTGATGGCCTCGTTGTCGCCCGGAAGCACCGTGAACCGGTCTTCGTCGAGGATGACGCCGTCATAGAGCACATGGAAGAGCTCGTCGTCGGCGGGGTCGTAGCCGACCTCCGCGACGAGGATCTCGACTTCCATGGGCTTCATGTCGTGGGTGAAGGATTGACCGAGGAGCTGCGCGTACGAGTTGGCCAGCGACTTGGCGTGGACATCTTCGCGGCTGTAACGAAATCCCTCGACGTCGGCGTAGCGGACTCCGGCCTGGCGGAGCTGGTCGTACTCGTTGTACTTCCCGACGCCGGCAAAGGCGATGCGGTCGTAGATCTCGCTCACCTTGCGCAGCGTGGCGCTGGGATTCTCGGCTGCCAGCAGGATCCCACCGTCGTACTGCAACGCCACCAGGGCGCGACCGCGGGCGATGTTGGTGCGAGCGAATTTCGCCTTGTCGGCGATCATCTGCTCCGGACTGACGTAGAACGGCATGCTCACCGGCTGAGCCCCTGGTCGCTCTTGCGCTGGATGAGGGCGGAGAAGCGCTCGGAGACCTCCGACTCGGGGGCCTCTTCGTAGCCGCTCGTCGTGATGGTTGCGACCGTCGGGTAGATGCCCCGCACGGCGTCGGGACCGCCGGTGGCGCTGTCCTCGTCGGCCGCCTCGTAGAGACCCTGCACTGCCAGCTCGATGGCCGCCGGCCGGTCGAGACCCTCCGTCCATCCGAGCTTGATGGTGGTGCGGGCGTCGCGCCCACCGCTGCCGTCGGCGTGGAAGTCGGTCTCCTCGTAGCGGCCGCCGGTGGCGTCGTAGGTGAAGATGCGCCCGACCTTGCGCCGCGTGTCGAAGCCGGCGAACAGCGGCACCACGACCATGCCCTGCATCGCCATCGGGAGGTTGGCCCGCACCATGCTGCCGAGCATGTTCGCCTTGCCCTCGAGACTCAAGACGTTGCCGCTCAGCTTCTCGTAATGCTCGAGCTCGAGCTGAAACTGCTTCACCATCTCGAGGGCGAATCCGGCCGCACCGGCGATGGCGACACCGGAGAAGCGATCGGCGGGATGGACCTTGTCCATGGCCCGGTGGGCGATCGAACTCCCGGCCGTGGCCCGGCGATCGCCGGCCATGACGACGCCGTCGCTGTAGCGCAGCGCCACGATCGTCGTGCCGTGGGTGATGGAGAACGCAGGGTCGCGATCGGCGGCGCTCGGCAGCGCCGCCGGCGGCCCGTCGAGGCGCCGGAGGAGGGCCGAGAAGCTCGGGCCCGGGTCCTCGGTGGGCGAAAAGAGGGGCAAGGTCATCGTGCGGGGACGCTACTTCGTCGCTGCCGGCGCCTTCTTCGCCCGCGGGCTCTGCTTGGCCTTGTCGACGGTGACGGGCCAGACGTAGGCGAGGTCGTCGGGAAGGTCGGGCTCGAAGCGCGACCGGTAGTACTCGGGTTGCTTTCGGAGGAGGGCACTGCGGTGGCTTCGATGGACTGATTCGTCGCCCCACCACGCAGGCATCGTCGCCCCGGCCTCGTCTTCTGGGATGGCGGCGAAGCCGGCGGCAGCCAGATCGATCCGGACCTTGGCGTCGCACGTGTCGGCGAACCCCCGGGCGGTCCACTCCCGGCAGATCACGGCGGCGTACAGCCCCAGCGCGGCTTCGTGGCCCCGCCACATGAGGGTGGCGGGGTGGTGCTTCCAGCCGTAAGTGGGCCAGGTGAGAGCCCGCACGATCTGCAACGCCTCCACCCGCTGTTTGCCGAGGCGAGCGCTGTCGAGCACGGCGGCCGTCAGGACCAGGTCGGGGAAGGGAACGAAGGTCTGCATCTGTGGCAGTCCTTCCCGCTTCTGTCCGCGGATAAGGGTCAGAAGAGCGTCGCCGGTCCTGCGCCGACAAGAGCACGGGCCCTTGCCTTGACCACTTGGGTGAGTTCCCGCACTTCGGGATCGTGGCGGTCGAGGTAGTCGGAGGCGCGGGCCAGCAGGGCCGGGTCGTCGTTGAAATCCCCGAGGGCGTTGTTGCACCTGAAGCACGTGAGGCC
>JBKJLN010000462.1:0-8161 GCA_046596935.1 Acidimicrobiales bacterium | reverse complement strand
ACGACGTCGTCGGGCTCGACGCGTCGATTCTGTCGCCCGCACAGATCTGGGAGGCCTCCGGCCACCTGGCCACATTCACCGACCCCCTCGTCGACTGCCGCAACTGCAAGGAACGGTTCCGCGCCGACCACCTGAAGAATCTCGACGTCTGTCCGAGCTGCGGCAACAAGGGCACGCTCACCGAGGCCCGCAACTTCAATTTGATGTTCAAGACGAACGTCGGCCCGGTGGAGGACTCCGCATCCGTGGCGTATCTCCGCCCCGAGACGGCTCAGGGAATCTTCACGAACTTCAAGAACGTCCTCGAGACGTCGCGGAAGCGCCCGCCTTTCGGCATCGCCCAGATCGGCAAGTCGTTCCGCAACGAGATCACACCGGGCAACTTCGTCTTCCGAACGCGCGAGTTCGAGCAGATGGAGATGGAGTACTTCGTTCCGCCCGACGAAGGCCCGAAGTGGTTCGAGTATTGGGTGAGCGAGCGCTTCAACTGGTACGTCGAGCACGGCATCCCGGCCGAGATGCTGCAGCTCCGCCCGCACGACCCCGACGAGCTCTCGCACTACTCGTCCGGTACCAGCGACGTGGAGTTCCAGTTCCCGTTCGGTTGGGGCGAGCTCGAGGGCATCGCCCAGCGGACGGACTTCGACCTGAAAAAGCACAGTGAGCACTCGGGTCAGTCGCTCGAGTTCTTCGATCAAGCGGCCAACGAGCGATACACCCCGTATGTGATCGAACCGGCAGCCGGAGCGACACGTTCGATGATGGCCTTCCTCATCGCCGGCTATACCGAAGACGAGGTCAACGGGGAGAAGCGAACAGTGCTCAAGCTGCACCCCCGGATCGCGCCGTATCAGGTGGCTGTCCTGCCGTTGTCGAAGAACGATCAGCTCGTGCCTGCGGCCCGTGAAGTTCTCTCGGCGCTACAGCCCTACTGGATGTGTGACTACGACCAGACCCAGAACATCGGTCGCAGGTACCGGCGACAGGACGAGATCGGGACGCCCTTGTGCGTCACCGTCGACTTCGACACCCTCGAGGACAAGGCGGTGACGATCCGCGACCGTGACACCCTCGAACAAGTGCGAGTGCCGATCGACTCGCTCGTCGCCGAGGTGCGCTCCCGCCTCGGGTTCTAGACGCCCGACCTTCCTAGGGCGAAGGGGGCAAAGGTCGCGGTCAGATCGAGGCGACAAGCTCGACGACGGTGTGCGATCGGCGGTCGAGCACCACGAACGACGGGGTGCCGAGTCGTTTCCAGGCTGCGAAGCCGTCGAGGCCGTAGCGGCGCTCCAGGTGCAGGGCGATCACCGTTCCGTGGGCGACCACGGCGAGACCGCGATGGCGATGAACCTTTCGTAGCGCGGCGAGTCCAGCATCGAATCGGGCGGCCGCCCGATCGGCCGACTCCTCCCCGAAGACGACCGACGCGGGTTCGGCGAAGAGCCGCTTGATCGATGCCTCGAACAGCGGGCCGGGGAGATACCCCGCCGAGTGGCGACGCTGTTCATGGAGGTCGTGGCCGGTCTGCCAATCGAGGTCGAGGGTCTGGGCCACCAACCGGCCGGACTCGACCGCCTTCGGTTCGGTGCTCGAGATCACGAGGTCGATGCCCGTCGGACGCAGTCGTTCGGCGAGGCGCAGCGATGCTTCGAGGCCATCGACGCCGAGCGTCCACTCGTGCGCTGGCCGAGTGGGATCGACGTCGGGCCTGGCGTGCTTCGCCAAGACCAGGAGCTCGGGGCGAACGGCAGCCACGCGGCGACATTGGCACATCGGTGCACCCGTAGGCTCCGATCCGTGAGCCTGGTCTTCGCCTTCGATCACGATCATGGCCAGCCGCCGAGCGGCCTTCGTGAGGTGCTCGGCGGCAAGGGAGCGAACCTCGCCGAGATGACTTCTGTGCTCGGCCTTCCCGTCCCGCCCGGCTTCACCATCACCACCGCGGCCTGCCGCACGTTTCTTCGTGACGGGTGGCCGGAAGGCCTCGAAGCCGAGCTGGCCGAACACCTCGCCGATCTGGAAGTCCGCACGGGAAAGCGCCTAGGCGATCCCGATGACCCGCTGCTCGTCAGCGTGCGCTCAGGAGCGGCTTTCTCGATGCCGGGGATGATGGACACCGTCCTCGATCTTGGATTGAACGCGCGGTCGGTCCAAGGGTTGGCGGAGCACACCAACGAGCGGTTCGCCTTCGACTCGTACCGGCGCTTCATCGGGCTCTACGCACGGGTCGTGCTCCACCTCGACGGTGATCCCTTCGAGGAGATGCTGACTGCTGCGAAGGAAGTCGACGGTGTGGCCGCTGACGACGAGGTGACGCCTCCCAGCCTTCGTCGCCTCTGTGCGCAGTACGAAGGACACGTCGAGGCGACGACCGGGTCCGTCTTCCCGCAGGGCCCTACCGATCAACTGCGGGGAGCGATCGAGGCCGTGTTCCGGAGCTGGAACGGTCCGCGAGCGGTGGCCTATCGCCGCCGGGAGGGGATCGACGATGGCCTCGGAACGGCCGTGAACATCCAGGCGATGGTGTTCGGAAACCGGGACGACAACAGCGGAACCGGGGTCGGCTTCACCCGGGATCCCTCGACCGGCGCCAACCGCGCATTCGGGGATTACCTACGCAACGCCCAGGGCGAGGACGTGGTCGCCGGTATCCGCGCGCCTGACGATCTCGATGTGCTGGCGAAGGACTTTCCGTCTGCACATCGCGAGCTCCTCGACATCTTCGGACGCTTGGAAGCCCACTACCGAGACATGTGCGACACCGAGTTCACGATCGAATCTGGCCGCCTCTACATGCTCCAGACCCGCGTGGGGAAGCGGACCGGCGCAGCGGCAGTGCGGATGGCGGTGGAGATGACTGCACCCCAGGGCTCCGACGGCTGGTCCATTTCCCGGAACGAGGCCCTGCTCCGTGTGTCGGCCACCGACCTCGAGGCGATCCTCCACCCGCAGTTCGATGGCCCAACTGGACGCGTGATCGCATCGGGGCTGGGTGCCTCGCCGGGTGCGGCCGTCGGGCGGGCGTACTTCACGGCCGACGATGCCGCTGATGCCGCAGAGCGAGGCGAGCAGGTCATCCTCGTGCGGAACGAGACATCGCCTGAGGACGTCCACGGCATGATGGTGGCCGAAGGCATCCTGACGGCCAAGGGCGGCCTCGTTTCGCACGCAGCCGTCGTCGCCCGCGGCTGGGGGAAGCCGGCGATCGTGGGGGCGGAGTCCCTCGTCGTCGGCCCGAATTCCTTCACCGTGGAGAGCGACGCAGGGCTTGTGACCGTCAAGGAGGGTGACGTGTTGTCACTCGACGGCGCAACCGGCGAGGTAGTGCTCGGAGAACTCGCCCTCTCGCAGGCCGAGCCCCCGCCGGAGTTCTGGACGCTTCTCGGATGGGCCGACGACGTTCGCGCCGGCATCCTCGGCGTTCGGGCCAACGCTGACAACCGAGAAGATGCGGCGACCGCCCGCGCGTTCGGAGCGGAGGGTATCGGCCTCTGTCGAACCGAGCACATGTTCCTCGCGGCTGATCGCCTGCCGGTGGTCCGGCGCATGATCCTCGCGGCGACGCCCGAGACCGAGGCGGAGGCGCTCGACGAGCTTCGAGCCGTCCAGCGCCGCGACTTCACGGCCGTCCTCGAGGCCATGGATGGCCTGCCGGTCACCGTCCGTCTGCTCGACCCGCCACTGCACGAGTTCCTCCCCAACGTGGAGTCGCTCGTGGTGAAGGAGGCGACTTCAGGCCTCGACGATGCCGAGCGCGCCTTGCTGGGCGCCGCCCGCTCGTGGGCCGAGACCAATCCGATGCTCGGCACGCGCGGGGTTCGCCTCGGGGTGTTGCGACCCGGGCTCTACGCCATGCAGGTGCGAGCGCTCGTCGAGGCGGCCGTCGATCGCATCGCCGCCGGCGGGAGGCCCATCGTCGAGGTCATGATCCCCCTCACGGTGTCTGGCCCCGAGCTCGCACTGGCCCGGTCGTGGGTCGACGATGCCGTCGCCGATACTGGGGCCGCCCTCGGGACGACCTTCGACATCGCCGTGGGCACGATGATCGAGACGCCCCGCGCCGCCCTCGTCGCAGGGGAGTTGGCGCAGCAGAGCGACTTCTTCAGTTTCGGCACCAACGACCTCACCCAGATGACGTTCGGGTTCTCGCGAGATGACGTCGAGGGCCGAATGATGGAGACGTACCTGGAGCTCGGCCTCGTATCGGCCAATCCGTTCGAGACCATCGACCGCGACGGCGTCGGTGCCTTGGTCAAGAATGCGGCCGCGCAAGGTCGCGCGGCGCGAACCGGGCTCAAGCTCGGGGTTTGCGGCGAGCACGGTGGTGACCCCGCATCGATCGCCTTCTTCCTCGACGCCGGTCTCGACTACGTCTCCTGTTCGCCCTTTCGCGTTCCCATTGCGCGACTCGCAGTGGCTCACGCCGTCCTTCGGCGCGGGCAATAGGGTTCGGCGTGTTCTCGGACCATCTCAACGCCTGGAACTTCACCGGAGGAACCAAAGGATGATGCAGCCCAAGGATCTTGCTGATCTCATCGAGGTCAGCGATCCACGCGTGAGCCCTGACGGGGCGACGATCGCGTTCGTCGTCACCACCGTTGACCTTCCTAGCAACAGCTACCGCAGCGGCGTCTGGGTCGCAGGGCTCGACGAGAGTTTCCCAGCGTGTCCGTTCACGGAGGGAACGTCGAGGGAGCGCACGCCGAGGTGGTCACCGGACGGGGAGTGGCTGGCCTTCGTCCGCCATCCCGACGAGACCGGCGCCCGACTGTGCGTCATCAGCGTGGAAGATCTGCAGACCATCGAGCTGCTCTGGTGGCCAGAAGACATCGAAGAGGTGGCCTGGGCCCCGGACGGTGATCGCCTGATCTTCGCCGCCCGTGACCGAGACGAAGAGCGTTACGGACCGGAGAAGGACAAGCACCGCTCGGCGCGGCGAATCGACCGCTTGTCCTATCGCGTCGACAGCATCGGGTGGACCATCGATCGCCCGAAGCACCTGTTCGCCATCGCCGCCGATGGGTCGAGCAAAGGCGCAGCGACACCGCTGACGTCCGGACCGTTCCAGGACGGAGGCTTCGCGATCTCCCCGGACGGCCGGTCGATCGTGATGTCGAGCGCAAGAACCGAGACGTGGGACACCGACCTGAGCACTCACCTCTACCGTCTCGACCTCGATGGTGAGGGCGCAATCGAACAGTTGACGAGCGGCACCACCACGCATGGCAGCCCGTCGTGGAGCCCAGATGGTCGCCACGTGGCCTACGTCTGGGGTGACCGTCACTCGATGATGCGTCACGGACAGATCGGTTTGGTTGCGGTCGACGGCGACAGCGACGATCTGCCGGACCACGTGCTGACGACGGCCCTCGACCTCCACTGCGCGCCGTATCTGGCGAACGCCCGTGACCCGCTGTGGGAACGCAACGATGCGGTGCTCTTCCAGGTCGACGAAGCCGGAAATGTCCCGATCTACCGTGTCGACGTCAACGGCGTGATCGAGCTGGTCGTCGGCGGCGATCGACAAGTTGGGGGATTCGACGCGGCTGGTGGCACCCTTGCGTTCGTGGCCGCTACGGCGACCACGCCATCCGAGCTCTTTGTTCTCGTGGATGGCGTCGAGCGCCGGGTCACCCACTTCGGGGACGGTTTCGGGCGGGCCCACCCACCGGCCGCACCTGAGCGGTTCATTGCTGTTTCCGCCGACGGAACCGAGGTCGAGGCCTGGATCCTCCGGCCGGCCGGCGACCGCACGAGTCCGTGCCCGACGTTGCTGGTCATCCACGGGGGGCCCTTCAGCCAGTACGGCAATCGCTTCTTCGATGAGTTCCAGGTGTTGTGCGGCGCAGGGTACGCCGTCATCTACAGCAATCCGCGAGGCTCGTCGGGATACAGCGAGGCCTTCTCTCGGGGCATCCGGGGACCCAACGCCGCCGAGGATGCCGGCACGGGGTGGGGCGGGGCCGACTACGACGATCTCATGGCGGTGGTCGATGCGGCCATCGATCAGTTCGACTTCGTCGACGCCGATCGCCTTGGGGTGCTCGGCGGTTCGTATGGCGGATACATGACGTCATGGATCATCGGTCATTCCGATCGATTCAAGGCCGCCTGCTCCGAGCGCGCCTGCAACAACTTGTTCACGTTCGCCCACACTTCCGACATCGGGGCGTCCTTCCCTGCGGGGTACATCGGTGCCTCCCACCTCGACGATCCGGAAGAGTTCGTCCGCCAATCACCCGTCACCTACTACCGCGACATGGCGACCCCGTTGCTCATCCTGCACTCCGAGAATGACCTGCGCTGCCCGATCGAACAGGCGGAGGATCTGTTCGTTCGACTGAAGATGACGGGTCGCGACGTCGAGTTCGTACGCTTTCCGGGAGAGAGTCATGAGCTCTCGAGGTCAGGGGCGCCGCAGCACCGCGTCGATCGCCTCGAGCTTCTCGTCGACTGGTTCGGCCGCAAACTCTGACCGGACGGCGACCTACTCGGTCGACTTCCTCAGATCGCGGGCGGCGGTCACCAACGCTCCCAACTTCGTGCCGGGGATACCGACGAGGACGGCGGCATCCGTACCCGCCCGCACGGCATCGGCGGCCGCCTGCGTCTCGGCCAACGCCGAAGGAGTGGTGACCGAGAGCACGACCAGCGTCGCGTCGACGCCTCGTGCGAAGTGCACCAGGTCGGGCGTCGGGACCTTGATGCCCAGGTGGTGCACCTGCCACCGGTCGGCCCGCAACACGAGGGCTGCCATGGCTGCCGGGATGCTGTGTTCCTCATCGGCTGCCGTCGCCACGACACAGATGCCGCGAGGTCGTCCCCGGGGATGGACGCCGAGGCGAACGAGCAGTCGTTCACAGATGGCTGAGGCCCGATGTTCCTCGGCCACCGAGATACGTCCAGCCTCCCAGTCGATTCCGATCTGGAGCAGCGTGGGAGCGAAGAGCTCCTCGCAGAGCACCAGCGGTTCGATGCGACCCTCTCGTAGACGGTCGACGAGCTGGCGGGCGTCGAGCTCGTCGCCGGCGAGGAGGAGCGCGTGAAGCCGCTCGATCTGGTGCTGCCAGCTCCGGACATGGGCCTGCTTTGGCGGCGGTGCCGGCGCCAACCGCTGTTCGGCGAACCGGGCGATCTCCTCTTCGTGGATGTCGTACAGGGCGCCCCGCTTGACGGCGACGAGCGAGCCGTCACGAACCCAGCGGTAGGCCGTTTGGTAATGCACGCCAAGTCGGTCAGCGGCCGACTGCAGATCCACCCCCGAGAGTTAGCCACATTCAGTCCGAAAGAGCCAACTGGGCCGACTGTTTTCCGGCGGACAGGTTGCCGTGCGCTGGTACCTTCGCATCGGTGGGGATACTCGACGAGGACATCGATCGGGTCAGGGATGCCGCCGACTTCGTGGCCATCGTGGGCGAGGTGGCCCAGCTGCGCAAGGTTGGCCGGGCATGGGTCGGTCTCTGTCCGTTCCACTCGGAGAAGAGTCCGTCGTTCAACGTCAACGCCGAGTCGAAGCTCTATTACTGCTACGGGTGCGGTGCCGCCGGCAACCTGTTCCGCTTCGTGCAGGAGAGCCAACACGTCGACTTTCCCGAAGCGGTGGAACTGCTGGCGGCGAGATATGGAATCGGCCTTCGTTATGACAACGAACGCACCGGCCAGGATCGCGCCCGAAAACAGATCCTCTCCGAGGCGATGGAGCGGGCGGTGGCGTGGTACCACCAGCGCTTGCTGAATGCGGGCGATGCCGGCGCCGCCCGCGGCTACCTACGCAACCGCGGATACGACCGGGCCGTCGTCGAGCGCTTCCGCATCGGTTGGGCGCCGGACGACTGGGATGGACTGAGCCGTGCGCTCGGTTTGCCGAAGGACGTGCTCGAGGACACCGGCCTCGGCTTCGTCAACCGGGTCGGCAAGAACCAGGACAGCTTCCGCGCACGGGTCATGTTCCCGATCTTCGATGCCGCTGGGAAGCCGGTGGCTTTTGGTGGTCGCGTCCTTCCCGGCGGCGAGGGACCCAAGTACAAGAACTCGTCGGAGACGAAGCTCTACTCCAAGAGCAAGACCCTCTATGCCCTGAACTGGGCCAAGGAGGAGGTCAGCCGGGTCGACGAAGTCATCGTCTGTGAGGGGTACACCGACGTCATCGCGTTCTTCGGCG
>JBKJLN010000175.1:0-3565 GCA_046596935.1 Acidimicrobiales bacterium | reverse complement strand
CCCCGTCCGCTGGGTTCCGACGCATGACGGCGCAACACCTGGCACAATCGAAGCCCCGTCATCTGGCATCGGTCGGGGTCGAACAGCCTGCGAGGGAGACGACACTGGTCGAGCGCGCCGACCCTGTGGTGCTTCCTACCGGAACGGTCACCTTCGTGCTCGCCGACGTCGAAGGTTCGGTTCGTCTCTGGGAACTGAAGCATGAAGCGATGGCCGCAGCGATCGGCCGCTTCGGCGCGCTCGTCTCTGAACTCGTCGAGCGCCATCGCGGAGTGCGACCTGTCGAGCAGGGCGAAGGCGACAGCTTCGTGGCCGCGTTCGCCGTCGCAGGAGATGGGGTGGCATTCGCCCTCGACCTTCAGCGGACCCTGGCGGCCGCCGCGTGGGCCAATGTCCTCCCCCTTCGAGTGCGGGCGGCGGTGCACTCTGGCGCGACCGAACTCCGAGGGCTCGACAACTACATGGGGCCGACCATCAACCGCTGCGCGCGCATCCGAGCGCTGGCCCACGGAGGCCAAGCGCTGCTTTCGACAGCGACGTGCGAACTCGCGGCCGACGCGATGGGCGAAGGAGTATCGCTCATCGACCAGGGCATGCACGCCTTGCGAGACTTCGAACGTCCTGAACACGTCTTCCAACTCGCCCACCCAGAATTGGAGGAACGCTTCCCGCCTCTTCGCGAGAAAGCAGCAAGGGCCCCGAGCCTCCCCAACGCGATGACGGCTTTCATCGCCCGGTCCGACGAGATGGCGACGGTTGTGGAACTCCTCGGGCGGGCGCGCCTCGTGACCCTGACGGGCGCGGGAGGGTCGGGCAAGACCCGCCTGGCGCTGGAGTGCGCCCGCCGGGTGGGGGGAGGAGCGAAGGCCGTGGCCTGGGCCGATGCCGCACCCATTGCCGACGGTGCGCTCGTCGCGTCGTGTGTCGCCGGGGCGCTCAACGTGCGAGAGCTGGCGGCCGAGCCCCTTCTCGAGACCGTCGTGCGGGAGTTGGGAGCCCGAGAGGTCCTCCTCGTTCTGGACAACTGCGAACACGTGATCGAGGACGCGGCGCTCGTGGTGGATCGCATGCTCCAGGAGTGCCCGGGCCTGCGAGTCCTGGCCACCAGCCGCGAGCCGATCGGCGTGGAAGGTGAGACGACGATGCGGGTGCCCTCGCTCGAGGGTCCAGATGCTGTTGCGCTGTTCGTCGATCGCGCGAAAGCGCGGCGACCGGAATTCGTCCTCACTCCCGCGTGCCACGACGCGGTCACGGAGATCTGCCGGCGGCTCGGCGGTATCCCGCTTGCCATCGAGCTGGCCGCGGCACTCGTGAGAGTCCTCACGCCGCAACAGATCGCCGCAGGCTTGGCCGACCGGTTCCGGCTGCTCACCGGGGGAGCCCGGACTGCCCTGCCTCGCCAGCGCACCCTCGAGGCGTCAGTCGACTGGAGTTACCGCTTGCTCTCGGACGACGAGCGCCGGCTCCTCGATCGAATCTCGACCTTCGCCGGGGGGTTCGCTCTGGAGGCGGCTGAGCGCGTCTGCGCCGACGACGAGCTACCGACACCGGCGATCCTCGATCTGCTCACCGCTCTCGTCGACAAGTCACTCGTGCAGGTCGACGGGGACGGATCGGGCGTCGAGGTCCGCTACCGAATGCTGGAGACGATCCGGCACTTCGCCCACCAGCGCTTGGCGGACGCGGTCGACGGAGGAATCGTCCGCGATCGGCATCTCGCCTACTTCCTCGGCCTGGCCGAAGAGATCGGTCCCCTCATCCAGCGGGGCGACGAACTGGTGTGGCTCGACCGGCTGGACGTTGACCTCGACAATCTCAGGGCCGCGTTCGATTGGGCCGAGCAAGGTGAGGATTCGAAGTCCCTGATCCGACTGGCCGGGGCGTTGTGGCTCTTCTGGGAACTCCGCTGCCGCTTTGAGGAGGGATGCCTCCGTCTCCGCACTGCCCTCGACTCCGCGCCTGGGCCAAGCCGTGAGCGCGCCATCGCCTTGCACGGGCTCGGCGACATCTCGATATTCACGCTCGACACGCCAACCGTCACCACCTGCGGAATGGAGTTGCTCGACCTGGGCGAACGTCTCGATGACCCGGCGGTGAGGGTCCGAGGCAAGACACTGCTCGGATGGGCGGCCAGCTTCGGCGGCTATAGCGACACTGCGTGGGCCCTTGCATCCCTCGCCGAGGCCGTCGAGGACGCCCGGCGCGAGGACGACCCGTGGCTGCAAATGGATGCGGCCATCGCGATGAACCTTGCCGCTACGAACGAGGGTGATCTGCGCGTGGCCCAAGCAGCCGCAGACGAAGCGTTGGTCTGCGCCACGCAATGGCGCAGCGTCGGAGGCATCCAGCGCGCTCTCTGCGCCTCAGGCATCAGCCGACTCATCGTCGGCGATGTCAACGCCGGCGAAGACCAGCTCCTCCGGGCAATGCTGCTCGCTGGAGACCTCAACGAAACGTTCTGGCACGCCCTCGCCCTCGCCTCAGCGGGTCGAGCCAAATTCCTACGCGGTGACCTCGCCGGTGCGGAGGCTGACGGCCGCGAGGCGGCCATGCTCGGTGAGCGATTCGGGAACCCCGTCGCGGTTGCTCTAGCCGGCACGGAGCTCGCCATCCAGTTCGCGGCCAGGGGCGAAGACGAGCAGGCTCGCAGTTGGGTCGAGGCGGTGGCGCCGATCGCCGGAGAGATGGCACAGAGCTGGCTCGACATCCGCCTGGCATCTGCTCTCGCGGTGGTCGACGCCCGCCAAGGAGACATCGAGGGTGCTCGTGAGCGCCTTGGCCTTGCTACCGGTGCGGTTGGCATCCGGCCGTATCAGCGCGGGTACGCGGCGTTGGCGCGAGGCCGCGTAGAACGAATCGCCGGCGACGACGCTGCCGCCGAGCCCGCGTTCATCGAAGCGGTGCGCGCGCTGGCCGACGCTGGCGCGCGTATCGATCTGGCGGACGCTCTCGACGAGTTGGCGGCCAGTGCGGGCCGGAGGAATCAACCAGAGCGAGCCGCGCGCCTGTTTGGCGCGGCAGAGGCGGAGCGCGCCCGCCTTGGCGCAGTCAAGATCTCGTGGGCGGGGCTACCGGATACCGACGAGGTGTTGACCACCATCGGGAACGCTCTCGGAGACGAACTCGAGGCCGAGATCGAAACAGGTCGCGCCATGAGCCTCGACGACGCCGTTCATCTCGCGCTTCGCGGCAAGGGAGGCCGTCGTCGGTCTACCTCCGGCTGGGAGAGCCTGACGCCGGCTGAATCGGAGGTTGTTCGGCTCGTGAGCGAAGGCATGACGAACCCGCGGATCGCCTACAAGCTTCTGATCACCTCGGGAACAGTGAAGGCTCACCTCTCGCACATTTTTACGAAGCTGGGGATCGGTTCGCGCTCCGAGCTCGCGGCCGAAGCGGCACGGCGGGACATCTCTGATCCCGCTTGACGGAAACCGACCGAGCGTCGGAAGGCGTGCCAGAACTCGTCCACCACTTCGATCAGCCCCGCTGATGACCCCTGCGACGACGCTGTTTGTCACCCGCGGCTGACGAGGGCCGCCAGGTCGGGACGCTCAGGTACGGCTTG
>JBKJLN010000063.1:0-4789 GCA_046596935.1 Acidimicrobiales bacterium | reverse complement strand
GGATGACCGCGTTCCTCGACGTCGACATGGCGGCCGCGAACCTGATGGTGACCCGGGCGACGGCCGACCGTTGGGGTGTTCCCGATGATCGACGCGTCTACCTCCGTGGCTGGGGCTTCGCTCGTGATGCGGTCCACCTCGCGAAGCGCTCCGACCTGGCGGCCTCGCCGGCGATGAGCCACGCCACGATGGCAGCCATCACGATGGCAGGTGCGACCGTCGACGACATTGATCTCTTCGACCTCTACAGCTGCTTCCCGTCCGCCGTCGCGTTCGCCCGTGACGCCCTCGGCCTCGAGCCGGAGGACACCCGACCGATCACCGTGACAGGAGGCCTTCCCTACCACGGAGGGCCGAGCAGCAACTATCTCGGGCACTCGATAAGCCACATGGCCGATCAGCTCCGCCGTCGGCCCGACGCAATGGGGCTGGTCACCGGTATCGGGATGCACATGACCAAGCACGTCGCGGCCGTCTGGTCGGCCACCCCGGGGCCGCTGTCTGTTTCAGAGGGCTCGCAGCGGGGGCAGCAGTGGGGTGGGGTCGCCGACACCGTCGAGGTCGATGTTGTCGACGACCCGACTGGTGCGGCTGCGGTTCGTTCGGCGACTGTGGTGTACCGGTCTGACGGATCACCCGACCACGCGGTGGCCATTTGTGAGTTGCCCGACGGGAGGCGCTGCTACTCCCGCAACGACCACGCCGACGTCATCGCCGCCGTCGCCGACGACTCGTGGGTGCACACCGTTGCCACGCTGTCGCCGACGGGCGACGGTACCAATCGGTTCGACCTCTGATGATTCGCATCCTCCAGACCGCCCCACTGCGCAGGTGAACCGCTGGTCAGGTCGCGGATCCCGCCGAACCTGGGCACCGTCCCGACCTCGCCTGCGATGCCCTGACTGCCTCGGAGGCGCCAGCGGGGCCGTAGTCGAGGAGGTGCCGGCGCGCTGGCCGTCCGCCTCGGCGCACAGCTCGGCATGGTCCTGATCGTGCTCGCGTGGAGCCGGCGTCGCCGCCTCCACTCGACCGTCGTTGGTCCACTCGACGTTCTCCTGGTCGCCACGGAACGCCTGGCAGCAGGCGACCGCAGCCGCGGTCTCGTCTGCGGAGGGCGGGAGGAGTTCGTGCAGTTGGCTGACGGCCTGGAGCGGATGGCCGAGCCGACGATCCACGAAGCGAGAAACACGAAGAGTGCTTCGGTTAGCGTGGCGAGATGGCAGAACCCCCCGACAAGGTGACCGGCAATGTGCGCGACGTCGAGCGCGTGTACTCGGTGCCCGAGTTCGTCGCCAAGCTGCGACGCCTCGCCGACGCGCTTGAGTCCGGCGAACCGTTCCGCATCCAGGTGGCCGGTAAGCGCGTCCGCGTCCCCCAGCGGGCGCAGATCAGCGTGGAACACGAGCGCGGCACCGGCGCAGAAGAAGTCGAGTTCCAGCTTCGATGGGACCTCGCCGATCTCCCTGGAAGCGCCGAGGACAACGGGCCGCTCGTCTAGCACTGGGAACCCGCCCGGCACTGCCCGGCATGGTGGGCGCCGAAGCATGGCCGTGCCAAACTTGGAAGAGGTGACCGGGACGTTTCGGCGTTTAAGGGGGCGGGTCGTTGGCATTGGGTGTCCTGGCATGGGTCGCGAACGCCTTCGTCATTGCCCGTCAGGTATGATCCAGGACTCATGAATCCGGCTAGTAGCGAGGCGGACCGATGAGCGAAGGGGTGGCGCGGTCTACGTGGACCTTCCTGACCAACCACGGGCACGTGCTCGTCTGCATCGCCGAGGACCCGGGTGTTCGCGGTCGCGACATCGCGGCCCGGGTCGGCATCACCGAGCGCGCCACTCAGAGCATCATCGCGGACCTGGTTGCTGAGGGCTACGTCACACGAACCCGGGTTGGTCGGCGCAACCAGTACGAGATCCATCCCGACGTTCCGCTCCGCCATCCCATAGAGGGAGGACACTCCGTCGGCGACCTGCTCGTGAGCCTCGCGCTGCCCCCCCGGTCCCGCCGCCGGCACCGTACCGAGTAGGCGGCGCCACCCGACCGCAGAGACCGCCCCGCCAGGAACTACATCGCGCCAGGGATCACTCGCGCTGAGCAGCTGCGTCAGATCTCGACGTGACTGCCGACCTCGAAGACCCGCTCAGGTGGCAGCTTGAAGAACCGGCTGGCGCTGTCGGCGCCACGGATGAGTAGCACGAAGAGATGCTCGAACAGAGGGTGCATGCCCTCGACGTCGCCCTGGATCACCGACTCGCGACCGATGAAGTAGGTGATCTCCGCCGGGTCGAGCGGGGCACCGTGGATCTCGATACGAGACAGGGCCTGGGGGACGTCGGGTTCCTCCATGAACCCGAACTGCAGGATGACCTGGTGCACCCTGGGGTCGAGCTGGCGGATTTCGCTGCGCTCCTCATCAGGGACGCGGGGGATGTCAGCGGTGACGACGGACACGAGGAGGGTGGTGGCGTGCAGCACCTTGTTGTGTCGCAGGTTGTTGACCAGGGCCGGAGGCGCCATGCCGGCGTCCTTGAACATGAAGACGGCCGTTCCCTCTACCGCGACTGTGTCAGCAGACGCCTCGAGGAGCTCCGGCAGCGTGCGCTCGGCCCGACGGATGCGGGCGGCCACGAGCTGTCGGCCACGACGCCATGTGGCCATCTGGACGAGCAGACCCGTAGCGACGAGGATCGGGAACCAGCCGCCGGCGGGGATCTTGGGGATGTTGGCAGCGAGGAACGCGGTGTCGACCACCAGGAGCGGGGTGACTACGAGGAGGGCCTTGGGTAGCGACCAGCCCCACCGGTTGCGGACCACTACGAAGAAGATGATCGACGTGATGACCATCGTGCTGGTGACCGCGATCCCGTAGGCGGCGGCCAGGTTGGTCGACGTCTGGAAGCCGAGGACGAGCGCCACGCATCCGATCATCAGGGCCCAGTTGACGAGGGGGACGTACACCTGCCCGTGGTGGTCCTTGGAGGTGTGTCGGACCTTGACGCGGGGGAGGTAGTCGAGCTGCACCGCCTGCACGGTCAGCGAGAAGGCGCCCGAGATGAGCGCCTGGGAGGCGATGACCGACGCCATGGTCGCCAGGATGGCGAGCGGCGCGACACCCCATTCCGGGGCCAGCCGGTAGAACGGGCTTTCGACGGCGCTGGGGTCGTTGATGAGAAGTGCCGCCTGCCCGAAGTAGTTGAGAACCAGGCCTGGCAGCACGATGCCGTACCAGACGAGGGTGATGGGACGTCGCCCGAAGTGACCCATGTCGGCGTAGAGCGCCTCGCCGCCGGTGACCACGAGGAAGATGCTGCCGAGTGCCAGGAAGCCCTTCTTGGGTTCGGCTTGGAAGAGCTCGATGATGTGCATCGGGTTGACGGCCCCGAGCACGCCGGGGTGCTGGACGATCTGGTTGATGCCGAGCGCACCGAGGGTGGTGAACCAGACGACCATGACCGGGCCGAACACCCGGCCCACGGCCTGGGTGCCACGACTCTGGACGGCGAACAGGCCGAACAGGATGACGCAGGCCGCCGGGATCACCCAGCCCTCGAAGGCGGCCGATGCCACCTCGAAGCCCTCCACGGCACTGAGCACGGAGATGGCGGGGGTGATGAGGCCGTCGCCGTAGAGCAGCGCCGTGCCGAACACGCCGAGCATCACCAACCCGGCCGACTGACGGCTGCTCTTCGACTTCGGCATGACCAACGCGGTGACCGGCGAGGATGCCGCCCTCGCCACGGTTGTCGGCCCGCATCACCAGCGCGAGGTACTTGACGGAGATGATGATGATCAGCGCCCAGAAGGCGAGCGACGCCACACCCAGGGCGTTGGTCTCGACGACCGGCAGGTCCTGGTGCTCGAACGCCTCGCGGAAGGCGTACAGCGGACTCGTGCCGATATCTCCGAACACCACGCCGAGCGCACCCAGCGCCAGCGCCCCGGTGCCCACGGCCGACTTGGCGCCACCATGGGCGGTGGGAGCGTCGCTCACTGCGGGCCACCCGAGGCGACGGCAGTCGCGCCAGCGGCGGGGAGCCCGACAGCAGCAGTCGCGGCGCGCACGGCGCCAAGGATTGCGGCCTCGGAGGTTTCAGCCAGCAGTCTCATCGCGGAGGCTCAGGGTTGGTCGTCGTCGGACGTCTCGGTGCCAGGTGCTGCCAACGACGGGTGACGTTTCTCGGCGCGCAGCGAGGCGACGATGGTGGCCGTCAGCACACAGGTGATGACGCCCAGGCTGATCCAGGTCGGCAGGTGGAATACCTCGACGAGCATCATCTTGATGCCGACGAACCCGAGGATGGCGCCGAGCCCGATGTTGAGGTACCGGAACTTGCCGGCCATCCCGGCGAGGAGGAAGTACAGGGCGCGCAGCCCGAGGATCGCGAAGGCGTTGGACGCGAACACGATGAAGGGCTCGCGTGACACGGCGAGGATGGCCGGGATCGAGTCGACCGCGAACACGACGTCGGTGGTCTCGACGAGGATCAGGACCGCGAACAGTGGTGTGGCGAGCAGCTTGCCGGTGCGTCTGGTGAACAGCTTCTGTCCGTCGTATTCGTGGGTGGACGGCACGACGCGCTTCACGAGGCGCAGCACGGGGTTGTTCTCGGGGTGGATCTCGGCTTCTTTGTGGCGGGCGACACGGACCGCGGTGATGACGAGGAAGGCCCCGAACACGTAGAGGATCCAGTCGAAGGTCTCTAGCAGCGCAACCCCGGCGAAGATGAACACGGCGCGCAGGACGAGCGCTCCGAAGATCCCGTAGAACAGCACCTTGAACTGATAGC
>JBKJLN010000136.1:0-7051 GCA_046596935.1 Acidimicrobiales bacterium | reverse complement strand
CCTTCCGAGCGGACCGCCTTCGACCGCCACCAGCGAGCGTCGCACCAGGGTGTCGAGGAGATCGGGTACGTCCTCAGGAACGAGCGGGTCGGTGCCAGCGACTGCGGTCGCGGCGGCCACTGGGAACGCTCCCGCGAAGACACCCAGGCGGGCGAGGACCAACCGCGCGGACGGGCGTAGCAGGCCGGCGCTCCAAGCCACGGTCGCCGCCAACGTGGCCCGGTGGTCCCGTCCGGGTGCTGGACCGGCTCGTTGGAGATCGGCAACGACTGCCGAGGGCTCGACGTCGGACAGACGCGCGGCGGCGAGCTCCAAGGCCAGCGGGATTCCGTCGACCTCGCGGCAGAGTGCGGCAAGCGCGGGCCAGTCGTCGAGGACGAGTGACGGGTCGGCCAGAAGCGCGCGGTCGAGGAGCAACTCGCCCGCAGCACTCGAGGCGAGGGATGCAGCATCGTCTTCACGCGGAAGCTCGAGAGGCGCCAGGTCGAAACGCTGCTCCCCGGCCACGCCGAGCAACGTGCGGCTCGTGGCCAGCACGTTGACGCCAGGGGCGGTGGCGAGGATCGTGGTGACGACGTCCGCAGCTGCAGCTATCACGTGCTCGCAGTTATCGACGACCAGGATGCACGAGCGGCCTGCGAGGTGGTTCGCGAGGGCGGCAGCAAGTGGCTCTCCAGGTGGCGCGGTGAGTCCTACGGCGGCCGCGATGGCGACGACCACGCCGGGCCCGTCGGTCGGCGTCAGGTCGGCGAACCAGACACCGTCGGCGAAGGAGGCGGCGGCCGCCTCCGCAGCCTCAACTGCGAGACGGGTCTTTCCCACGCCGGGGGGTCCGACGACCGTCGTCAGACGATCCTCTCGCAGCCGTCGGAACAGATCGCCGGCGACGTCGGCGCGACCCACGAACGACGTCCCGATGGTGGGCAGGTTGTGGACCCTCGCCGGGATGGTGCGTGGCGGGGGAAACCCATCCGGCAGGCCGGGCGACGTCACTTGGAGGAGGCGATGCTCGTCAGCAACACCCTTCAGCCGGTGGGCGCCGAGATCTCGGACAGCGAGGTCGGGCACGAGCGCTGCGGTCGTTCCCGAGATCAAGATCTGGCCCCCATGGGCGGCGTCCATCACCCGGGCCGCGACGTGCACGGCGAGCCCCACGAGCTCGCCCCCGACGGCCCGAACAGGCCCCGAGTGCAGACCCATTCGCACCCGGACTTCCCCTCCGGCGGGCCACTCTTGGGTCGCCAAGGCAAGCTGCGCCTCGACCGCTGCCGCCACCGCCGCCGGCGCATCATCGAACACCGCAAGCACACCATCGCCGGTCGAGTGGTCGACGCGTCCCGCCCCGGCCCGCACCGATTCCGAGATCAGGTCGAGATGTCGCACCAGGACGTCGCCGTAGCCGTCGCCGAGCTGCTGGACCAGCGCAGTCGAACCCTCGATATCGGTGAAGAGGAACGTCGACGCCCCCACGCCCGCCATGAGCCGGAGCCTACGGCTGAGGCGTGGGGGCCGCGACGGCACGCCGTATCAGCAACATCGCCCTCCCGTCCGGCCTGGACGAGAGGGCGATGTTGCAACGTTGCTGCGCAATAGCACCGTGGGCCGGGATGGATTTGAACCATCGAAGGCGATGCCGGCAGATTTACAGTCTGCTCCCTTTGGCCACTCGGGCACCGACCCTGGGAAGTGCCGAGGATAGCCTCGTCGTTCTGTCTCCGACTGAAGGACGGAAATGCCCAGTTTCGACGTCGTGTCCGAGGTGGACATGCAAGAGGTCCGCAATGCCGTGGACCAAGCCCAGCGTGAGGTGGCGACTCGCTTCGACTTCAAGGACACCGGTTCTTTCATCGAACTCAACGACTCCGAGATCAAGCTCGCATCGTCGAGCGAGGACCGGATGAAGGCGCTGGTCATCGTCGTCGAGGAAAAGTTCGTCCGCCGCCAGATCTCCCTCAAATCGCTCGAGCACGGCAAGGTCGAGGATGCCGCCAAGGGGACCGTCCGTCAGACGTTGACCATCAAGGCGGGTATCTCGAGTGACAACGCGAGAACCCTCAACAAGGCGATCAAGGAACTCAACCTCAAGGGCGTGCAGTCACAGACCCAGGGCGAGCAGATCCGCGTCACCGGGAAGAAGCGGGACGACCTCCAGGCGGTGATCGCCAAGCTCAAAGAGGGCGACTTCGGCATGCCCCTGCAGTTCCAGAACTTCCGCGACTGACCCGCTCGGCGTTCGTCCCTTACTTGACGACGAGTGTGCCGACCATCTGGGGGTGGAGCACGCAGGCATAGGCGTAGGTGCCCGACTTGGAGAACGCCACCGAGAAGGTGTCGCCGGGATTGAGTGCACCGGAGGAGTGGAAGCCGCCCTTCCCGTCCCACGTTCCCGCATCAACGTTGACCGGCGGCGGTGACTCCTCTTGATGGCTGGTGTCCTGTTCGGGGATGTCGAAGCCAACGGGTCGGTGGGAGTTCGGGCTCCAAACGACCGTTCCGTCGTCGGCATCCACCGTGAAGATCGGGAAGTACTTCGGCACGTTGAAGCTGACGGTGTGGACAGACCCGTCGAAGGTCCACGTGACCTTCTCGCCGACCTTGGCGTTGATCCGACCCGGCAAGAACTCGCTGGCGATCACCCGCGACTCCCGACCGAGTGCGAGACCGGCGAGAGGGAGCTCGACCTTGTCGATCGTCCCGCCGGCCTTGACGGCTTGCGCAGCTTTGACCTTCCGAACGGCTTGCTTGGCGTCGACCTCGATCTCCTTCCGAGCCTCCTTCGAAATCGCTGTCTGTGACAGGACACGTGCGTTCGGCTCGGCGATTTCGATGGTGCCGCTCATGCCGATGAAGTGGTAGTTGCAGAAGTACTGGTACGTGCCCGGCGTTGCGTCATCGGCGACTTTCATGGAGAAGCTGTTGGCCCCGCGTCCCACGTAGGGGATGAAGCCGCTGTTGTAGAGGGCTTGGCGCCCCGTGAACGCCGGCTGCCGGCGACCCTTCGTCGGGCACTTGGCGTCGAGGATCAGGGCGTCGTTCTCCAGGTCGCGCACGAGCGGCACATCGGCGTCGTTCTCGACGAAACAGGGCTCTGCGCCGGCTTGTGCGACCTCGAATCCCTCGACCATCCCCGGCAGCTTGCCGAATGCGTTGACGGCACGGTCGACGAGATCCTTGGATTCGCCGGCGGCGAGGGCCGTCTCAGGACTGTCGTACTTCGCCACCTTCGGGAAGACCTCGATGAAGTCGTCGACGACTTTTCCGAAGGTGACGCTGTGCGGCTCCCCCGTCCACTCCTGCCGAAAGTCGACGGTATCGCCTGGTCGGATCGTGAGGTGCTTCGGGTAATAGCTCAGGAACGCCGACGTGAACTCGTCGTGTCGATAGTCGACGAGGACGGTTCGCTTCTCTCCGCCGCCGTCCGCGTCGTTCCTGGCCGTTCCGCCGCCCCCACATGCGCCGCCGATCAGCGAAGCGAGTACCAACACCGAACACAACCGCCGCATGTAAGCCGTCCCCCGTTTGCGCAGCAGCTTAACGATGCGACGTCAAGCCTTGACGACGAGCGACCCCACCATCTGTGGATGCAGAACGCAGGCGAATGAATAGGTGCCCGGCTTGGAGAAGGCCACGGTGAAGGACTCCCCGGGATCGAGCGCGCCGGAGGAGTGAAAGCCACCCTTGCCGTCCCAGGTACCCACATCGACGACCCTCGGCTCGGGTTTCTGTTCCCTGTCCGAGCCCTCCGGTGTCTCCGGGCGAGGGGGCACCTTCCACGCGACCGGCTCGAACGACTTCGGGTTCCAACTCACGTCGCCCGCCTTGGCCACCGAGAAGATCGGGAAGTACTTGGGGACGTTGAAGCTGACGGTGTGGGTGGTGCCATCGAAGGTCCACGTCACCTTCTCGCCTGCCTTGGCCGTCACCTTGTTCGGCAGGAACTCGTTGATGACGACGGCGGACTCTTCGCCGGCTGCGCGTCCTGCCAGCGGAAGCGTCAAGTCATCCAACTTTGCCTTCGCCGCCTTCGCCTCCTTGACCCGCTCGAGCGCCATCGCGGCGTCGACGTCGATCTCCTTGCGGGCTTGGCGGCTGACCTCGAGCTGGCTCGGGATCGTCGTCGCCTTCTCCACAACCTCGACCTCACCACTCATCGAGACCCAGTGGTAGTTGCAGAAGAACTTGTACGTGCCGGGCGTTGCATCCGCCGCGATCGGGAGGAGGAAGGTGTTGGCATGCTCTCCTTCGGCCGGAATGAACCCGCTGTTGTAGAACCCTTGGCGTCCGGTGAACGCCGGCTGCTCCTGTCCCTTCGTCGGGCAGATTGCCTCGGGGTCGACCTTCTCGGTTGCCGGATCGCTCCAGAGGGGAACCTGGTCGACATCCTCGACGTAGCAAGGCTGCGCTCCGGGCTGGTAGAGCTCGTGGCCGCCGTAGTTCGTCATCCCCGGCACCTTCGCCCCTGAGGCCAGGAACTCGGCGATCGCTTCTGGCGTCTCGCCTCCGGCCAGAGCTTCCTCCTCCGAGTTGTACTTCTGGAACCGTTCGCCCCCCGTGATCATCATGTCGACGACCTTGCCCATCGTCACGCTGTGGGGCTCGCCCGTCCAGGTCTGCTCGAACCGGACGGTGTCGCCCGGGCGGACCTTCACCTTCTCCGGGTAGTACCGCAGGAAGGCCGAGGTGAACACGTCATGGCGGTAGTCGATGAGGACCTTGCGCTCCTCCCCGCCGGCGTCGGTTGCCGTTGACGATTCGCTCCCGCTCCCGCTCCCGCACGCGCCCGCCACGAGTGCCAGCACGGCCAGCCACCAGATCCGCTTCATTCCCGCCCGCCCTTCTTGGATTTGCAGCGAGCGTACCGTCCGCAACTCGGCGAGACGGACTAGAGGTCGAAGTACCCACTGTGGATGTAGACGCACGGAATGCCCTCGTCGCGGAACATGTCTCGATTGCGGGGATCGTCCTCGAAGGCCAGTCGCAGGTCGAAGCCGAAACCACGAAAATCGGCGATCGTCCCTCGCTTGAACTCTTTCGCCGCCATGTAATCGCCGAAGTCGCGCATGACGAGGCAGTCCCACCGGAGCTCGTAGCGGTCGAGCCAAGCCGCCGTTTGGGGTTGCACCCAGATCGGGCGGCCGGTGAGGAGCAGTACTTGCAAATCGGGATCGAGAAGTTCGAGCAGGCGGCCCACCTCCTCGATGAGCGGATCGTCGCCGCAAGCCTCGAAGAATCCGTCCCAGTCCTTGCGTCGTCCGCCGCCGCCCTCGATGTAGTGCTGGCGACCGGCGGCATCGGACAGCACGCCGTCGATGTCGAAGACCACGGCAGGCCCTGGCTCGATCGGGCCGGCCTGCCAACGCCAGTTGTCGGGAACGTACCGGCGGTTCATTCCTCCGTCGGGCTCTCGGCCGCGCGGCGCTTGATCTCCTCGACCACGGAGGCATCGGCGAGCGTTGTGGTGTCGCCGAGCACCCGACCTTCGGCGACGTCGCGCAGGAGCCGGCGCATGATCTTTCCGCTGCGCGTCTTGGGAAGATCATCGGTGAACACGATCGTCTTCGGGCGAGCGATGGCACCGATCTTGGTGGCCACGTGCTGACGGAGCAGTTGGCCATGCTCGTCACTGGGCGCGTGTCCGCCCTTGAGGGTGACGTAGGCGATGATCGCCTGGCCGGTCGTGTCGTCCTTGGCTCCCACGACGGCGGCTTCCGCAACGGAGGGATGGTCGACGAGTGCAGACTCGACCTCGGTCGTCGAAACACGGTGACCGGACACGTTCATGACGTCATCGACCCGGCCGAGCAACCAGAGGTAGCCGTCGTCATCGAGCTTGGCCCCGTCACCGGCGAAGTAGCGACCGTCGAAGCGGCTCCAGTAGGTCTCGCGGTAGCGGTCCGGATCGCCGTAGATCCCGCGCAGCATCGCCGGCCAGGGGCGGGTGAGCGTCAGGTAGCCGCCACCGACCTCGACCTTCCTGCCCTCCTCGTCGACGAGTTCGGCCCCGATACCGGGCAGGGGGTGAGTGGCCGATCCCGGCTTGGTCGTCGTTACGCCGGGGAGGGGCGCGATGAGAATCGCGCCCGTCTCGGTCTGCCACCACGTGTCGACGATCGGGCAGCGGTTGCCGCCGATGTGTTCGGCGTACCACATCCATGCCTCGGGATTGATGGGCTCGCCGACGCTGCCGAGCAAGCGGAGCTTGGACAGATCATGTCGGGCCGGGAGGTCGGTACCCCACTTCATGAAGGTCCGGATGGCCGTCGGCGCAGTGTAGAAGAGCGTGACGCCGTAGCGCTCGGCAATGTCCCAGAACCGGTCCTTGTCGGGCGTGTCGGGGGTGCCTTCGTAGATCACGCTGGTGGCCCCGTTGGCGAGCGGGCCATAGACGATGTAGCTGTGACCGGTGACCCAGCCGATGTCGGCGGTGCACCAGTACACGTCGGTCTCGGGGCGGAGATCGAAGACGTATTTGTGGGTGAAGGCGACCTGGGTGAGGTAGCCCCCGGTCGTGTGCATGATGCCCTTCGGCTTGCCGGTGGTTCCGGAGGTGTAGAGGAGGTACAGCAGATCTTCCGACTGCATCCGCTCGGGTTCGCAGACAGGATCCGCCGCCGACACGAGCTCGTCGTACCAGTGGTCGCGACCCTCGACCATGTCGACGTCGCCATTCGTCCGCCGCACCACGACGACGTGCTCGATCGACGGGGCACCGGCCACCGCTTCATCGGCGTTCGGCTTCAACGGACTGGCGACGCCTCGCCGATACCCGCCATCTGCGGTGATCAGCACCTTGGCTTCGGCGTCGTTGATGCGGTCGCGCAGCGCCTCGGCGCTGAAGCCTCCGAACACCACCGAGTGGGGCGCGCCGATGCGTGTGCAGGCCAGCATGGCGACGACCGCCTCCGGAATCATCGGGAGATAGATGTTCACCCGGTCGCCCCGTTCGACGCCGAGCGACTTCAACACGTTGGCGAACCGCTGGGTCTCGTCGAGGAGCTCGTCGTAGGTGATCGTGCGGGTGTCACCGGGCTCGCCTTCCCAGTGAAAGGCG
>JBKJLN010000388.1:0-3928 GCA_046596935.1 Acidimicrobiales bacterium | reverse complement strand
TGTCCTTGTCGCCGAGGCGTTGTATCCGCTCCATCGGCAGGCCGATCTTGTCGTGCCAGAGCTGTTCGGCCACGTCGTCGGACGTGTGGACGGTGACCCAGATGCGGTCGCCGTCGAACCCGGCCACTCGAGTGGCGAGGTCCCAGGCCATGGTGATGGCCTCTTCCTTGCAGTAGTCGCCGAAACTCCAGTTGCCCAGCATCTCGAAGAACGAGAGGTGGCGGCGGGTCTTGCCGAGTTCGGCGATGTCGTTGTGCTTGCCCGAGAGACGAACGCACTTCTGCACCGTGGTGGCGCTCGAGTAGGGAGCGGGCACCTCGCCGGCCAGGTACTCGACGAACTGGTTCATGCCGGCGTTGACGAACAGCGGCGCCGTCGGGTGGGTGAGGATCAGTGGCGACGACGGAACGAGCGTGTGCCCGCGTTCGACGAAGTAGCCCGTGAAGGCGCGACGCAGCGAGTTGGCATCGAGGGACATGACGCCGCCGAGCCTACCTGCGGGGTTGGAGGGCTCTCCGGTCATTGACCGGCCGCCGGCGACCCGTGCTCAGGAGGTGCTGGTGCCCGGATTTCGCTTGGTCCGGCCAAGCTCGGCCAGCAATTCGGCCTCTCGCTCTCGCATACCTTCGCGACCTTCTTTGGCCGCTTCCCGCAAGTCGGTACCGAAGGCACGGATGGCACTGGCGAGGTCTCCGGAGACCCGCTCCGGGGTGTAGCGCTCGACCGTCGATCGGACGAAGCGCATGATCCAGAAAGACACGCCGAAGCCGAAGCCGACGCCCATCAGCAGCCAGAAGAGGCGCTTGAACACCGGCTACGACCGGGGGCGCCGGAGCCGGCGGAGCGCTCGGGTGCTACCGGCTCCGAAGGCCAACGCCTTGACGATGGGGTTGGCCAGGAAGAGGTAGGCGAGGCGCGACGCACTGTCGACGGTGGCGCCGATGGACTCCGCGGTTCCGAGGAGGGTGTCGACCCGCTCGAGTTCGGCACTCGCCTGGGTGACGGTCCCTCGGAGCTGCCCGACGAGCGGCAGCGCTTCCGAGCGGAACTGCTCGACGCTGGTGCGCAATTGCTTGAGGGTGCGACTCAGCGACGCCAGAGCGAAGAGGAGGCCGACGGCCAGGATGGCCACGGCGACCGAAGCGATGACAGCTGCGACCTCACCGGCGGTCATGGTTTGGGCGCGCTCGGGATGGCCATTGGGTCAGGGAGCATAGTGACCAGGATCAGGAGGGCTGGGGAGGGTTGCGTCGCCCTTCGGTGGCGATGTCGGCCTCGGCGCCGTGTTGCGTCGGCTCGTAATACGTGCGCCCTTCGACCTCGTCGGGACGGTACCGCTGGGCTACCCAACCCTCCGGGGAGTCGTGGGGAGAGAGATAGCCCGTGCCGTCCTTGGTGACCCGCTGCTGCCAGGGAGTGGCACTCCGCAAGTGCACCGGCACCCGTCCTGCCGGACGCTCGCGGACGTCGGCGAAGGCCCGGCCGAGGGCGAACTTCACCGCCCCTGACTTGGGCGCCGTGGCGAGGTAGATGGTGGCGTGAGCCAGGTTGAGTTGCGCCTCGGGAAGGCCGGCGAACTCCACGGCATGGGCGGCGGCATTGGCCACCAGCAGCCCGGTCGAGTCGGCCAGGCCGACGTCCTCGCTGGCCAGGATTACGAGGCGGCGAGCGATGAACCGGGCGTCCTCGCCGGCTTCGAGCATCCGAGCCAGCCAGTAGAGGCCGGCGTCGGGGTCGGATCCGCGAATGGCCTTGATGAAGGCGCTGATGACGTCGTAGTGCTCGTCCTCGCCATAGCGCAGCACCTTGGACGAACGGGCCTGCTCGACGTGCTCGAGGGTCAGCCGTGGCTCTGGTCCGGCGTCTGGTCCCGAGCCAGTGGCGGCGATCGCCAGCGCCACCTCGAGCGTCGTGAGGGCGGCGCGGGCATCGCCGTCGACCGCTTGGGCCAAGTGGGCGAGGGCGTCGTCGTCGGCCGTCGCTCCTTCCCGGTCCAGCCCCCTCCGCAACAGGACCTCCAGGTCAGCGGGGGCGATCGGCTCGAGGCGGAAGAGGGTCGAGCGACTGAGCAGGGGTGCGTTCACCTCGAAGAACGGGTTCTCGGTGGTGGCGCCGATCAGCGTGAGGATGCCCGACTCGACTGCCGGCAGAAGGGCGTCCTGCTGGGCCTTGTTGAACCGGTGAACCTCGTCGAGGAACAGGATCGTGCCCTGGTCGTGGTCGGCCAGTCGGCGCTGCGCCTTGTCGACCGCCTCACGCACATCCTTCACTCCGGCGCTGACTGCGCTCAACGGCACGAAGGCCTTGTTGGTGGAGGAGGCGATCACGTTGGCCAGCGTCGTCTTCCCCGTTCCCGGCGGCCCCCAGAGGATGATCGAACTCAGCCGATCGGCCTCGATGAGACTGCGGAGCGGCTTCCCCTCGCCCAGCAGATGGCGCTGACCAACGATCTCGTCGATCGAGGTCGGCCGCATCCTCGCCGGCAGCGGTCCCCGCTTGGCCAACCGGTCCTCGAGCGCGGCGGTGAAGAGGTCCGGGTCAGCCACCCGCTCTGTCTACCCCGGCGGTGGGAGGGTGCGGAGGCCGACGTCGGCCAAGGTCTTGGCCTCGACGGATTGCGGGGCGCCAGTCATGGGGTCGATGCCCGAGGAGGCCTTGGGAAAGGCGATGACCTCGCGGATGTTGTCCTCGCCGGCGAGGATGGCGACGAAGCGGTCGATGCCGACGGCGAAACCTCCGTGGGGAGGAGCGCCGTAGCGGAAGGCACCGAGGAGGAACCCGAAGCGCTTCTCCGCCTCTTCATCGGTGACCCCCAACACCTTGAACACCCGGGCCTGGATGTCGCTGCGGTGGATCCGGATGCTGCCCGACCCCAGTTCCCAGCCGTTGAGCACCAGGTCGTAGACCTGGCCCCGCACCTTGAAGGGGTCGGATTCGAGCAGGTCGAGGTCGTCGGGGTGCGGCATCGTGAACGGGTGGTGGGCGGCCAGGGGATGGCCGGTGTCGCTCACCCCGTCGAAGATCGGGAACTCGGTGATCCAGGCAAAGCGGTAGGGGCCTTCGCTCACCGGCGGGCGGCCGAGGTCGTTGCGGAGCGCGCCGAGCACGTCCTGAACGGTCCGCCGCTCGTCGGCGACCAGGAAGAGGAGATCGCCCGCCTCGGCGTCGAGGGCGGAGACCAGCGCCGCCTTCTCGTCGTCGCTGAGGAACTTGGCCACCGGTGAGTCGAGCTCGCCCTCGGCCTTGACCCGCATCCAGACCAGGCCCTTGGCGCCGCGTTGCTTCGTGGCTTCGGTGAGCTGGTCGAGCTTGTTGCGCCCGAACTCCTCGGCCCGCCCCGGTACCCGGATGCCCTTGATGCACGCCGCCTTGAAGGCGTTGAATTCGGTCTTGGCGAACACCTCGGTGAGCTCGACCAGCTCGAGACCGAAGCGGAGGTCGGGTTTGTCCGACCCGAACCGCTCCATGGCGTCGTGCCAGGAGAGGCGCTCGATGACCGGGCGCTCGCCGGAGATGGCCTCGGTGGCGTCCGAAACGGCCTCGCCGATGAAGCCGTAGACATCCTCGGGCTCGACGAAGCTGGCCTCGACATCGAGTTGCATGAACTCGAACTGACGATCGGCCCGCAGATCTTCGTCCCGAAGGCAACGGGCGATCTGGAAGTAGCGGTCGAATCCGCCGACCATGAGGATCTGCTTGGCGATCTGGGGACTCTGGGGCAGGACGTATTGCTTGCCCGGCTGGAGGCGACTGGGGACGAGGAACTCCCGCGCCCCTTCGGGCGTCGGCGTCCAGAGCATCGGCGTCTCGATCTCCGGGAAGCCCTGCCGCTCCATGGCTGCGCGCAGCTTGGAGTTGACGGTGCTGCGGATGCGGAGGTTGCGTTGCATGCGCTCGCGCCGGAGGTCGACGTAGCGGTAGCGCAGAC
>JBKJLN010000263.1:0-4963 GCA_046596935.1 Acidimicrobiales bacterium | reverse complement strand
TCGAGGCCGACGTCACGGCGGCCGCTGCGGGCGATGGTCACCCCGACCTCGAGCAGCAGCCGCCGGTCGCCTAGGCCGAGCACCTTCGGGCCGGCCATCGCGGTCCGCGGGTCACGGGACACCTCGGCGAGCATGCGCTGCAGGGCGGCCGGGGCCGGCGCGCAGTCGTCGTGCAGCAGCCAGACCCAGTCGTCGGGCTCGGTGGCCAGGTCGAGGGCGGCGTCGACGGCGGCGCCGAAGCCGAGTTGGGCCACTCGATCTTGCCGCCGCGCCTCCTTGACGTTGAGGTAGACGGTCGGATCGAAATCCTTGACCTCACAACCGAATTTGACTGGAAGCACGGCGCCGTCGACGAGCGTCCACGGAGCGGCCTTCGACTCGGCGGCGAGGATCGCCGACCAGAACGTGTCGAGGTCGTTGCCGGCGGGGGACTTCACGCCCATGCCGGTGATGGCCACCCGCTTGCGTCCGGTGGGGGCGGTGGCGCTCATGCCTTGGCGGCGACCTTGCCGGCGATCAGATCGAGTGCCTGACCAATCGTCTCGACGCCCTCGAGGTCTTCCTCGGGGACGCTGATGTCGAGTTTCTCCTCGAGGGCCATGACGAACTCGACGAGGTCGAGGCTGTCGGCGTCGAGGTCATCCTTGAAGCGAGCGTCTTCGGTGACTGCGCTCTCTTCGACGCCGAGCACCTCGACGGCAGCGGACTTCAGGTGGGCGAACACGGCGTCGCGATCCATGGCGATTCTCCTTGTGGGGTGGTGAAGCAGAGGTTCTAGTGGCCCATGCCGAGGCCGCCGTCCACGGGGACGACGGCGCCAGTGATGTAGCCGGCGAGATCGGAGGCGAGGAAGGCGACGGTAGCCGCCACCTCCTCCGGTGCGCCGAAGCGTCCGAGGGGGACGGCGGCGGCGAGTTCGGTTCGGCGATCTTCTCCGAGGGCGTCGGTCATGGCGGTGGTGATCGGACCCGGCGCAATGACGTTGCAGGTGATGCCCCGGCTGGACAACTCCCGAGCGGTGGCACGGGTGAGGCCGATGAGACCGGCCTTGGCAGCGGAGTAGTTGGCCTGGCCGGCGCCGCCGACCGACCCCACGACCGAGCCCACGTTGACGATGCGACCGAAGCGGGCCCGCATCATCTTCGGGGTCGCCCGCCGGATCGTGTGGAAGGCGCCGTCGAGGTTCGTGCGCAGGACGGCCTGCCAGTCGTCGTCGCTCATGCGCATGAGCAGCCCGTCGCGGGTGATGCCGGCGTTGTTGACCAACACTTCGGGAGGGCCGAAGGCCGCTTCGACCTGTTTGAAGGCACTGTCGACGGACTGCGGATCGGCCACGTCCAAGGCGATCCCGAGAGACGTGGCGCCGGCGGCTTCGACCTCCTTGCAGGTCTGGGCACCGCCCTCAGCGTTGCCCGACCACCCAACTGCGATCTGGGTGTGCCCGGCCTCGGCCAACGCAACGGCGATGGCGCGACCGATGCCGCCCGATGCGCCAGTGACGAAGCAGATGCGCGGCGTCGAACTCACGCGAGTACTGCCTCTGGGCCGGCGGGCGCCCTGTGCCTCGGGCCGGCGGGCCGGCTCAAGCCCGGCCCCAGCGGAGCAGCACGCTGGCCCAGGTCATCCCGGCGCCGGACCCCGACAGCAACACGAGGTCGCCGTCGTGCAGACGGCCTTCCTGCGCGGCCTCGACCAGGGCCAGAGGAATGGAAGCGGCGGAGGTGTTGCCGTAGCGGTCGATGTTCACCACCGTCTTTTCCATCGGGAAGTCGAGGCGGGAGTTGACGGCTTCGATGATCCGGACGTTGGCTTGGTGGGGCACGAAGAGGTCGACGTCGGCCATCGTCTTGCCGGCCCTCCCGAGTGCGAGACCGGCCGACTCCACCACGGCGCGCACAGCCTTGCGAAAGACCTCGTTGCCCTGCATCGACAGGAAGTTGTCGCCGTTGGCCATGGTGTCGGCCGTGGTCGGCATGCGACTTCCGCCGGCGCGCACCTCGATCAGGTGGGCGGCGGACCCGTCGACCCCAAGGTCCCATCCGAGAATTCCAGGGCCGGTGTCGCTCGCCTCACAGGCCCGCAGTACGGCGGCGCCGGCGCCATCGCCGAAGATGACCGACGTCGAACGGTCCTCGGGATTGAGGAAGCGGCTGATCGTCTCGGCCCCGATGACGAGCACGTTCTTCACGCCGCCGGTGGCGATCATCGACGAGCCGACGACGACGGAGTAAGCGAAGCCGGCACAGGCGGCGCCGAGGTCGAAGGCGCCGCAGGTGAGCCCGAGGCTGTCGGCGACGAACGACGCCGTCGACGGGACGATCTGGTCGGGGGTGGCGGTGGCCACGATGATCAGGTCGATGTCGCTCGGGACGAGTCCTGCGTCCTTGATGGCGGCCGCCCCGGCGGCCGTCGCCATGCTGGCGGTCGTCTCGTCGGGAGCGGCGATGCGCCGCTCCTTGATGCCGGTGCGCTCGGTGATCCAGGCATCGTTGGTGTCGAGGGTCTGCTCGAGTTCAGCGTTGGTGCGGCGGTGCTCGGGCGCGTAGATGCCCCAGCCGGCGACGGCGGTGGCCACGCTCATGCGACGCGCAACCAGGCCACAGGTTCGCCCTCGCGAAGGCGTTCACCCTCGTGGGCGATCATGCCCATCAGCGATCCCGTGAACGGGCTGCGCACCTCGACGGCCGTTCCCGAGTTCTCGATGGTGCCGATGGTCTGACCGGCCTCGACCATGCCGCCTTCGGTGGCCACGCAGTCGTGGGGCATGAAGACGCCCCGCGCCGGGGCCACGACGACCCGTTCGGACACGCCGAGCACCTCGCCAGCCTCTTCGAGGGGGGGCAGAAGTGTGGGGGTATTAGGCATTGGCGATCTCCAGGGGCAGGTCGGCGGGGACGGCGACGTTGCGAAGGGTGATGTCGGGGTAGGCGCGTTTGGCGAGCCCGGTGAGGGTGGTTCCGGGGCCGACCTCGACGAAGGTCGTGGCCCCGAGTCCGATGAGGGCCGGCATGGTGGCAGCCCAACGGACGGGGCGGATGAGTTGTTCGCTCAGGCGTACCGGCCATCCGACGCTGTCGGTGTAAGGAAGAGCGTCGTGGTTGCTCATGACCGGCACAGCGGTGTCGGCAAAGGGTGGGGCAGCCAGGTCGGCGGCAAAGGCGTCGGCAGCTCCCTGCATCAAGGGCGTATGGAATGCGCCGCCGACGTTCAGGGCCATCACCCGCTTCACCCCGAGCTCCTTGGCTTTGGCCGAGGCGGCCTCGAGCCCATCGGGCGTTCCGCCGATCACCACCTGGCCGGGCGCGTTGTCGTTGGCGATCCAACAGGCGCCCGCAGCGGCCGCGCAACTGTCCTGGGCCTGTTCGATGGTCGCACCCAGAAGGGCCGCGAGCCGGCCGGGGCGGGCGTCAGCGGCGTCCTGGGTGTGGCGGGCGCGCCGGGCGGCCAAGCGGCAGCCATCGTCGAACGAGAGGGCTCCGGCGGCGACCAACGCAGTGATCTGCCCGAGGGAATGCCCCCCGAAGGCGACGATTTCGGTGCCCGAGCCTTGCAGCGCCGGCCCGGCCACTTCCCAGGCGAGCAGGCTGGCCAGGAAGACGACGAGTTGGGCCTCGCGGGTGCGGGTGAGGGCGTCGGCGCCGGCGTCGGTGAGTAGGAGGGCGAGTTCTTCGCCGGTGGCCTGCTCGGCTCGCTCGACGAGTGCCCAAGCCGGATGGCCGATCCACGGGGTCCCCAAACCGGGGGCCTGTGCCCCCTGCCCCGGAAAGATCACGGCAATGCCCAACGCAAGCTCCTCCGACCCTCGAACCGAGCCCTTCGACTACCAGGACTTCTGGATGGTTACACAGAATCCTCTTACGTTTCTACGGTTTCGTGTAAAGATTGGATGAAGCATCAGGGACCGACGAGGGGGTGGCGTGACCGAGTACCGAGTCGAAGAACTGGCGGCGGAGGCAGGGGTGAGCGTCGAGGCCCTCCGGTCGTATCAGTCGAAGGGCTTGCTGCCGCCCCCGCGGCACGAGGGACGGGCCGCGTTCTACGGCCCCGAACACGCCCGCCGCCTGCGGGAGATCCTGGATCTGAAGCACCAGGGCTACTCGTTGCGCATGATCGCCCACCTGGTCAGCGCTCCCGCATCGGCGACCATCGAGACGCCGGTGTTGGCCGACACCTTCTCGGCCTCCGACGTCGAGGAGGAGCGCCTCACGATGCGTCAGGTGGCCGAGCGGACGCGGGTTCCCCCTTCGATGCTCCGCTCGCTCGAGGCCTCGGGCGTGCTGCAACCTCGCAACGACGATCCGGAACTTCCCTATTCCACCGCCGACGTGAAAGCGGTCCGGATGTTGTTGTCCTTGATCTCGGGCGGGCTCCCAATCGAGGAGTTCATGGCCGTGGCCCGGACGCAGATCGAGACCAACGCCGCCGTTGCCCAAGGCGCCATCGACCTGTTCTTCCGCTACGTGCGCGAACCCATGCTCGAGGCCGGCCAGCCCGACGACGACGAGGCCGAGAAGCTGGTGGCGGCCCTCGCCCTGATGCTCCAGGCGACGACGACGCTGATCTCCTACAACTTCCAGCGGCGTGTCCTCAACGGCATCTCGGCGGAGCTCGAGCGTCGAGGCGCGACCCGTGAGCTGGCGGTGCTGCAGCGCGAGTCCCATCGACGCGGCCTCGAGGTATCGCCGGCATGACGAGCCCGGCCCCGGAACCCTCGCCCCTGTCGTCGGACGACCTCGTCGCCCTCCTTCCCCACCGACCGCCCTTTCGCTTCGTCGATCGCGTCGACGAATGCATTCCTGGTCATCGTGTGGTCGCGGCCTATCGAGTCACGGGGGCCGAAGCGTTCCTGGCTGGCCACTTCCCTGGCAACCCCATCTTTCCCGGCGTGATCCAGGTCGAGGCCATGGCCCAGGCGGGGGCAGTGGCGGTGCTGGCGGATGAGCGGTTCGCTGGGAAGCTGCCA
>JBKJLN010000146.1:0-7226 GCA_046596935.1 Acidimicrobiales bacterium | reverse complement strand
TTGAGGATCACGCGCTCGCTCTGGATGGCCGAGGGGTCGTAGTCGCTGTTGTTGTACTTCTGGCTGAGACGGTCGATGTCATCGCGAGCCACTCGCCCGCGAATTTCCTCGACCACGTCACCCCGGACCTCGGCGTACTTGTAGGGGTTGCCCTTGTCGATGATCGTGACCGTGACCTTCGGGTCGCGCTGCACGTTCTTGTACTTGGCCCGATGGATCTCGGTGTTGATGAGAATGTGGTCGTCGTCGGCGTCAACCCACATCACGTGGGTCATGGGGTAGCCGCTCGGGAGCATGGTGGTCAGCGTGGCGAAGTTGGTGTCCTGCGCCATCGCTCGGGTTTCGG
This sequence comes from Acidimicrobiales bacterium, assembly GCA_046596935.1. Lineage (GTDB taxonomy): Bacteria > Actinomycetota > Acidimicrobiia > Acidimicrobiales > CADCTF01 > DATLED01. The sequence goes on along the minus strand of JBKJLN010000146.1, from coordinate 6,880 downwards.
AATCGAGTGCCATCTCCCCCTCTTACCCAGGCGGCGCGGTTCTAGCTGCGCCGGGGGCGACGGCGCCGCCACGCCGCCGTGATCGACGGCGGCTGGTACCCGCTGTCGGCGATGTTGAGGTTCGTCCCCGGCGGGACGAGTTCGTCGATTCGGTCGAGCACATCGCCGTCGAGGGTGACTTCGACGGCACCCAACTGGCCCACGAGTTGCTCCATGGTGCGGGGCCCCGTGATCGCCGCCGACACGGCGGGATGGTTCAGGACGAACGCCAGCGCCAGGTGGATGAGCGGTACGCCGGCCTCGGCCGCCACCTTGTCGAGCTCCTCGATCAGGTCGAGCTTCTGCTGGTTCCCCGGGAGGGAGAAGTCGAAGCGCTGCGGTGTGCGAGCGGCGCGACCCCCGGTGGGCTGCTCCATGCCCTTGCGGTACTTGCCGCTCAACCAACCGCCGGCGAGGGGCGACCACGGGATCACGCCCATGCCGTACTTCTGGCACGTCGGCAGCACGTCCTTTTCGATGCCGCGCACGAAGATGGAGTAGGGCGGCTGCTCACAACGGAACCGCTCCCGTCCCCACTTCTCGGCCGTCCACTGGGCTTCGACGATCTCGTGCGCCGGGAACGTGGAGGATCCGAAGCAGCGGATCTTGCCTTGGTGAACGAGGTCGCTCAACGCGCCGAGCGTCTCGTCGATGTCGGCCGACGGATCGGGACGGTGCACCTGGTAGAGGTCGATGTAGTCGGTCTGCAGTCGGCGCAGGGAGTTCTCGACCTCCCGCACGATCCACCGTCGGGAGTTGCCCTGATGGTTGGGATCGCGTCCCATGGCGCCGTGGAACTTCGTAGCCAGCACCACGTCCTCGCGGCGACCGCCGGCCAACGCCTTCCCGACGATCTCCTCGGATTCACCGGCGGAGTACACGTCGGCGGTGGCGATGAAATTGATCCCCGAGTCGAGGGCGTGATGGATGATCTTGACGCAGTCGTCGTGGTCGGGATTGCCCATCCCGCCGAACATCATCGCTCCGAGGCAGAGCGGGCTGACCTTGATTCCGGTGGCCCCGAGGGTTCGCATCTTCATGACCCCTGCTTAGCCGAGCTGAAAGACGAGGACTCCGTGCTCGTCGTGGACCTCGGCCCGGCCGGCGAGACGGAGGTGCTCGAGGTGGGCGTAGGTCTCGCTCTCGGCCATCGACCCCCAGCGGGCCTTGCGGAAGAGGTGGTGGGAGAACTCCTCGACCGTGCCGCGGCGGTTCGGCATGTCCGCCGCCACCGACTCGAGTTTGGTCAGCCGCTCGAGATGGTGCTCTTTGATGGCCTCTGTCCGTCCGGGCAGGTCGGTGAAGGGGTGGCCATGGGCGGGAAGGACCTGTCGGACGTTTTCGAGCGCGGCCACGCGATCGAGCGACTCGAAGAAGAGGCCGAGCGGATCGCGACCCGAGCGCATGCCCGAGATGTGGGGTGTGATCGTCGGAAGAACGTGGTCACCCGACAGCACGACACCCGTCTCCGGATCGTGCAGACAGAGGTGGTCGAGGGTGTGGCCTGGCGTGTGGACGGCGAACCACTCGCGGCGGGCCAGCTTGATTCCGTCGCCGTGCTTCAGCCGCACCGTCGGCGTCGGCGGTGACATGCGCCGCTGGATTGCCCCGCGTCCGAGTTTCGACGACATCAGGCGGTACTGAAGGCGGCGCTTCATCGGCGGCCGGAAGTTCGACTTCGTCCCCCATGGTGTCGTTCCGCCGCCCCACGGCATGGCGCCGTCGGATGCATCTCGCGGCGGAGGAAGGTCGTCCGGGTGCACGTCGTGGATCACCGCGTCTTCAGCGGCGTCGTCGTGGTTGTGCGGCGCCCACCACGAACGGAAGGCCGAGTGGGTGATGACGTCGGTCGCCCCCGACTCCTCGACGAGTTTCCCGACGCCTCCGAAGTGGTCGGGGTGGGAGTGGGTGATGATCACCGAGTGGACGTCGGCGACCTTGAATCCGCCGGCCTTCAGGCGATCTTCGATGGCCTTCCACGACGCCGCTCCCGGGAGTCCGGGGTCGACGATGGCCAAGCCCCGCTCATCCTCGAGGGCGTACATGTTGACGTGCCCGAGACCCGGCATCGAGATCGGAAGCTGCATCCGCAGCACGCCGGGAGCGACCTCCAAGACGTCGGTTCCGGCGTCTTCCTGCTCCTGCTTCGGCACCCGCTTGCGGTCGTCCCCCACGGCGGCGATGCTACTTGACCGACCGGTCAAGTCCGCCGGTCCGGAGGGTCACCTCCAGCGGGGATCGGAGTGAACGCACATGCGCATCGGAACGGGCATCGGTTACGCCAACGGAATGAAGGAGGCGGCCGCGCGAGTCGCCGACCTCGAGCGCGCCGGCGTCGACGTCGTGTGGGTGGCCGAGGCCTATGGCGTCGACGGGGTGTCGCTCATGGGGTACCTCGCCGCCATCACCGAGCGGGTCCAGATCGGCTCGGGCATCCTCCCCATCTACACCCGGACGCCGACCCTGCTCGCCATGACTGCGGCGGGGGTCGACCTGCTCTCCAACGGACGTTGCATTCTCGGTCTCGGCGCATCCGGACCGCAGGTGATCGAGGGTTTCCACGGCGTGCCCTACGACGCACCCCTCGGCCGCACTCGCGAGATCATCGAGATCTGTCGCAAGGTCTGGCGTCGTGAGGTGGTCGAGCACGACGGTCCGAAGTACCACCTCCCGCTGCCCGACGGCCAGGGCACGGGCCTCGGCAAGGCGCTCAAGCTCATCACCCATCCGGTGCGCGCTTCGATCCCGATCTTCGTCGCCGCACTCGGGCCGAAGAACGTGGAGATGACGGCGGAAGTTGCCGACGGATGGATCCCGACACTGTTCTGGCCGGAGAAGGCCAACGACGTCTGGGGCGATTCCCTCGGCAAGGGCGCCGCCAATCGCGCCGCCGACCTCGACCCGCTCGAGACCGTGGCCGGCGGTGCCCTGGCCATCGGCGAGGGCCTCGAGCATCTACGCGATCGAGCCCGCCCGCAGATCGCCCTCTATGTCGGAGGGATGGGCGCGCGTGACAAGAACTTCTACAACCAACTCTTCCGCCGCTACGGCTTCGAGCGCGAGGCCGAGGAGATCCAGGAGCTCTACCTGGCGGGGAAGAAGGAAGAGGCCGCCGCTGCCATTCCCAAGGAGTTCCTCGACGCCACCTCCCTCATCGGAACCGAAGGGTTCGTGCGCGATCGCATCGAGGCCTACAAGGCGGCCGGCGTCACCATTCTGAACGCGACGCCCATGGGGCCCGATCCGGCCAAGACGCTCGAGCAGGTCAAGAACTGGGCCCAGTAGTTGGCCTCGCTCTGCGTCGCTGACGCTCCTTTCCGCTCGGTCGGTTGAGGCGGTGTCGAGCGGCCGCCTGAGCCTCGAGCTGCTCCGCTGGCTGGTGGCCTGGTGGCTGCTCTGGCGTATCCCCCGTCCTGTACGCCGCGGGACCCCGACGCCAGGGTCGGTTTCGATCGTCGTGCCCGCCCGCAACGAGCAAGAGAACCTGAAGCGGCTCCTCCCATCGCTGGCCGGCGTGGCCGGACGGGCCCAGATCATCGTCGTCGACGACCACTCCACCGACGGCACCGCCGACGTGGCCCGTACGTTCGACGTGACCGTCGTCTCCCCTCCTGCACTGCCAGAGGGCTGGACCGGAAAGGCCTGGGCGTGCGCGGCGGGCGCATCGGTCGCCACGGGAGACCGAATCGTCTTCCTGGACGCCGACGTGGTCGTGGAAGATGACGGCATCGATCGGGTGCTGGACGAACACGCTCGCCTCGGCGGGCTCGTTTCCATCCAGCCTTGGCATCGCCCCGAACGGCCCTACGAGCAGCTCAGTGCGTTCTTCAATCTGGTGGCGCCGATGTCCGTGGACGCTTTCACCCCTCTTGGACATCGACTCCGCCCGACGGGTGCGTTCGGGCCCTGCCTCGTGCTCGACCGCGATCTCTACCTTCGTTGCGGCGGGCACGGGGCACCGGAAGTGAAGGGAGCGGTGCTCGACGACGTCGGGATGGCCAAGGCGGTCCATCGCGCAGGCGCGTCCGTGCACCTCTTCGGCGGCGCCGGTGCCCTGCGATTCCGGATGTACCCGCACGGCCTCGCCCAGTTGATCGAAGGCTGGACCAAGAACTTCGCCGGTGGTGCCGCCGGCACGAGGCCCGTCACGTTGCTTCTCGTGCTGGCGTGGATCTCCGGGTTGATCTCGGCCGCCTATGCCCTCGGGCCGACCGACCTCCCCCTCGCGCCGGCCACCGCGATCTACGCCGCCTACGTGGCCCAGCTCAGTATCCTCTTTCGACGGATCGGGCGCTTCGGAGTGCTGACTGCCGTCCTCTTCCCGATCCCGCTCGCCTTCTTCCTCCTCGTGTTCGTTCGCTCGGCCGTGTTGACCTTCGTGCGTCGGGAGGTCCGCTGGCGCGGCCGCACCATCTCGACGCGCGCCCGGTAGATGCCGCTCCTTCTCCCGAAGCCCTATTCGATCCTCCTCGACGTCGCCGCCTGGGCCTTCGTCCACGCCGTCGTCGGCTACCTGGCCCACCGTCTGCCCGTCCACCGATTCACCAGCGACAACGTCCTCACTCGAGCCCGTGCGATCGAGGCCGACGGCGATCTGTATCAGCGGTGGCTGCGGGTGAAGCGCTGGAAGGCGTGGTTGCCCGAGGCGGGGGCGGCCTTTCGTGGCGGCTTCGACAAGAAGCGCCTCCCGGGCGCCGCCGATGCCGGTCTCGAGCGCTACATCCAGGAAACCCGTCGGGCCGAGATGAGCCACTGGGCCACCCTCGGCATGGCTCCCTTCTTCTTCGCCTGGAACCCGATCCGTGCCGGGATCGTGATGGTCGCCTACGCCGTGGTGGCCAACACCCCGTGCATCGTGGCCCTTCGCTACAACCGTCTCCGACTCTTGCGCATCGTCGGCCTTCGCCAACGAGCCCGCGGTTCGTCCGGTTCATCGGGTTCGACCGGTCACTGACAGCGCACCGGTAGGGCAGGGTGACGTACCCTTTCGGGCAACGGCCACCCAGGCCGTCCCTGGCGGGCGAGGCAATGGACGCAGGCAGCAAGGCGGTACTCGGCGCAAAGGTCCGAGTTCCCCAGATCAACGGGTTGGCACGAGAGCGTCTCGAGCAGTTGCTCGGCGCCATATGGCACCATCGCCTCGGTCTCGTCGTTGCCCCGGCCGGCTCGGGCAAGACGACCCTCTTGGCCCAGTTCGCTGGAGCCAGTGGCGTTCCCGTCGCGTGGTACCGCGCCGAACCGGCCGACGCATCGGCCGCCGCCGCCGTGGCCCACCTCGAGCGGGGCCTCGTCGGGGCCCTCGGCCTGCAAGGCGGGTGGCGCACCATCGACGATGGCATCGCCGCCCTCGATGCGTGGTCGGGCGACCGGGCTCTCATCGCCGTCGACGATCTCCATGCGCTCTGGGGCACGGAAGCCGAGGCCACCCTCGAGCGTCTCCTCGTCCACCTTCCTCCGGGGGTCGTGATGGTCGCGGCGACGCGGCGGGCGCCGAGCTTCAACCTCTCTCGACTCCGAGTGTCGGGCGAGCTGTTCGAGATCGGGACCGAGGAGTTGCGCTTCCGTTCGTGGGAGGTCGAGCGCCTGTTCTTCGACTTCTACGGCGAACGCGTCCCACCTGACGAATTGGCCGAGCTCGAGCGCCGAACCGAAGGTTGGGCAGCCGGACTCCAGCTCTTCCATCTGGCCACCCGTGGCAAGCCGCCGGCCGAGCGCCGCCGCCTCCTCCACGAACTCGGCATGCGGTCTCGGCTGGTGCGCGAGTACCTGGCCCGCAACGTGCTCGACGACCTGCCGATCCACGTGCGCGACTTCCTCCTCCAGACGTGCGTCTTGGGCCGGCTCTCGGCGACGCTGTGCGACGAACTGCGCGGAAGTACCAGCAGCGACGCGCTGTTGGCCGAACTCGAGCAGCGCCAGATCTTCACGGCGCCCCTCGACGACGAAGGGTCATACCGCTATCACGAGGTGCTGCGGTCATACCTCGAGGCCGCCCTGGTCGAGGCGCTTGGTGAGCCCGAGGCCCGTTCCCGGTACCGCCAGGCGGGAGCCCTCCTCGAGTCGCACGGTCATCTCCCTGAAGCGCTACGCGCCTACTGCCGCGCCGAGGATTGGCCGGCGGCGAGGGACCTCCTCGGAGATCGAGGCGAGCAGGTGATCGGTACGCCTGGCACGTGGCTGGAGTCCTTGCCGTCGAGCCTCCTCGACCATGACCCGTGGCTCCTGCTGGCCTCGGCCCGACGGGCGGTCGCCGACGGAAGATGGGAGACCGCGCTCGAGACCTTCGTGCGAGCCGAGACTGCTTCAGCTCCGGGCGAGCCCGGCGAAGCGGCTCGTCGAGAGCGGAAAGCACTCGAGGGATGGTTCGCTCCCGCCGTCTCGTCACCGGGTGACTGGAGTGGCATCCTCCGCTTGGCGGTGACCGGCGATCCGGTCGGCGTCGTCGCCCGGGAAGAGGCGCGGTTGGTCGGCGCCGCGGGCGAACTCACCAAAGGCATCGCGCTTCTCCTGGCCGGGCACGTCGCTCCCGCAGCCGACCACCTCGATGCGACGGCGGCCCGGGCCGACGCGTCATCGGCAGTGGCCATCGGTGCGGGCATCGCTGCAGCCATGGCGAGAACGCTCGGGGGCGCTGACCCCGAGGACGTGATCTCCGACATCTCGCAGCTCTCCACTGCGGCCGAAGAGGCGACCCTTCCTTGGCTGGTCGGGCTCACCCGCCTCGTCGTTGCCCTCCTCGGGGGCGACGACGGCCGGGCGCTGTCGTCGATCGTGGCCCGTGCAGAGCTGCGCCAGAGGCAACCCCCAGGCGTCGTCCTTGGCCACGATCGACGACAGCGCC
>JBKJLN010000067.1:0-6080 GCA_046596935.1 Acidimicrobiales bacterium | reverse complement strand
GCTCGGTGTGGTGAGGGCGAGCACCTCGTCGCCGCCCTGCAGCACGGTGTCGCCGCGAGGCACGACGACGTGCCCACCGCGAACGACGGCAACGATGGTGGCGTCACGTGGGAAGCCGAGCTCGAGGATGGCGCGGTCCTTGGCCGGCGAGTCCTCCGCAAGAGTCACCTCGATGAGCTGAGCCTCGCCGCCCTCGAATTCGAGCAGCCGAACGAGAGAACCGACCGACACCGCCTCTTCGATGAGGGCCGTCAGCAGGTGGGGGGTGGAGACGGAGACGTCGACGCCCCATGACTCGTTGAACAGCCACTTGTTGCGGGGCTCGTTCACGCGGGCGACGACACGCGGCACGGCGAACTCCTGCTTGGCCAAGAGGGAGATCACCAGGTTGACCTGATCCTCGCCAGTGGCGGCAACCATGACGTCGACGTCGGCGATCCCCGCTTCCTGGAGGTTCGAGACCTCGCAGGCATCACCCACGAACCATTGGAAGTTGGTGCCGGGGCGCAGGCGAGCGGCCAGGTCGAGATTCTTCTCGATCAGAAGGACGGTGTGATTGGCCTCGTGGAGGTCATTGGCGACGAACGTGCCGACAGCTCCTGCTCCTGCGATGGCGACCTTCATGCGTGCGCTCCCTCGGCGAGGACGGATTCGAGTGCGTCGACGGCGTCGGCGTGGACGAAGACGTGCAGCAGGTCGCCTTCTTGACCGACGAGCCCGGGCGACGCCAGGCGGGCTTCGCCGGCGCGCGTCACGAGCGACAGCTGATAGCGGTCGCTCCCGTTGATGAGCTGATCGAGCTTCTGCCCCGCCCATTTCGCGGGCAGGTCACGCTCGACCAGATGAAGCGTCCCCGAGGAGTGCGACCAGTCGGTCGCCGTTTCGTCGGCGAAGAGTCGGCGCAGTACCTGGTCGGTGGTCCACGTGACCGTGGCCACGGTGGGGATTCCGAGGCGCTGATAGATCTCGGCGCGTCGCGGGTCCTTGATGCGGGCGACGACGGAGGGGATCTCGTAGGTCTCCCGGGCGATGCGGGCGGCCACGATGTTGGAGTTGTCGCCGTACATGACTGCGGCGAGCGCATCGCACTGCTCGATGCCCGCCTGCTCGAGGACTTCCTTGTCGATGCCCTGGCCGAGGCACGTCCGCCCGGCGAACCGCTCGGGGATGCGCCGGAAGGCCTCGCGGTCGCGATCGACGACGGCGACGGAGTGGCCGGCGGCGTCGAGCTCGAGGGCGATCTCCGCCCCGACTCGCCCACAGCCCAACACGATGATGTGCATCCGTGCATTCTTGGTCGCCTCGGTCGGAGTTGCGCAAACGGCGCATGGTGGGCGTCGACCGCGAGCGCGTATCGTGCTGGCCGTGTTCACGATGCTGAAGCGGCTCCTGGTCGGCCGGCCCCTGGCCTCAGACCAGCAGGACCATCAGCGGATACCGAAGGTCATCGCCCTCGCCGTCTTCTCCTCCGACGCCATCTCCTCGACGGCCTACGCCACCGAAGAGATCCTCTTCGTCACGGCCCTCGGCGCGTCGAGTCTGAGCCTCGGGTTGAACTCCCTGCTTCCCATTGCCATCGCCGTGGCTCTGTTGCTGGTCATCGTCGTCGCCTCGTATCGCCAGACGATCTTCGCCTATCCCAGCGGCGGCGGCTCGTACGTCGTCACCCGGGAGAACTTCAAGGGTCGGATGCCGTCGCTCATCTCGGCGGCGTCGTTGCTCATCGACTACATCCTCACCGTCGCCGTTTCGATCTCGGCCGGAGTGGCCGCCATCATTTCGATTCCGGCGTTCGAGGGTCTGGCCAGCAAGCGGGTGCTCCTCGGCCTCGGCCTGATCCTTTTCATCACCGTTCTGAACCTGCGCGGCCTCAAGGAGTCGGGGACGATCTTCGCCGTCCCGACTTACGCCTACATCGTCATCCTCTCGATGCTGGTGGGGTACGGCCTCTATCGGACGGCCTTCGGCGAGTTGCCGCGGGTGCCGTTCGACCCGGAGCGTTTCGAGGGCGCCCGAGCCATCGGCGGCAACCTCACGCTCTTCCTCTTGCTGAAGGGGTTCTCGTCGGGAGCCGTCGCGCTGACGGGCGTCGAGGCCATCTCCAACGGCGTCCCTGCGTTCCGGCGTCCCGAGTCGAAGAACGCCGGCGCCACCATGATCTGGATGGGCACCATTCTCGGCGTCCTCTTCATGGGCGTGACTCTCTTGGCCCGACATCTCCACCCCTATCCGAGTCACGAGGAGACGGTGTTCTCGCAGATGGGCCGAGCAGTCTTCGGCGAAGGCTTCCTGTACGTCTTCCTGCAGTTCGCCACCGCCGCCATCCTGACGTTGGCGGCCAACACCGCCTACGCCGACTTCCCTCGGCTGTCGTCGATCATCGCCAAGGACGGCTATCTGCCGCGGCAGTTCCACAACCAGGGCGACCGGCTCGTGTTCTCTAACGGCATCCTCTTCCTCGCCATCGTCGCCGGGGCCCTTCTCGTGGCGTTCGGCGGACTGACGAACAAGCTGATCCCGCTCTACGCCGTCGGGGTCTTCACCTCCTTCACGCTGAGCCAGGCCGGGATGGTCAAGCATCACCTTCGTCTCAAGGAGAAGAACTGGCGCTCGGGCGTGGCCATCAATGCCGTGGGTTCGGTGGCCACCTTCATCGTCCTGTTGATCGTCGCCGGGACGAAGTTCACCAGTGGCGCCTGGGTGCCCTTGGTCGTGGTGCCGCTGATCATCGTGATCTTCACGGCGATCAAGAAGCACTATTCGAGGCTCGAGAACACGCTGGCGATCACACCGGCCGAGGTGCGACCCACGACAGCCAACAACACCGTCGTCATCCTGGTCGGACGAGTGCACCGTGGCGTCGTCAACGCCATCCAGTACGGCCGGTCGCTGCGCCCGAACCACATCACGGCCCTCTACGTGGCCACCGACGACGAGGCGAGAGAGGCCATGGAAGAGCAGTGGGCCTCGTTCAACTTCGACGTGCCGCTCGAGGTGATCGACTCGCCTTACCGGGAACTCAACCCGGCCATCATCAACTACCTCGACGAGCTCGACGCGCGATGGAATGACGACACCATCACCGTCATCATCCCGGAGTTCGTGGCCGGTCGCCTCTTCTCACCGACGCAGCTGCTCCACAACCAGAGCGCCGGTTCCCTGAAGGTTGCCCTGCTCTTCCGCAAGAACACGATCGTGACGTCGGTGCCGTATCACGTCGACGCCGACGACTCCTCGCTGGGGTCGACGAGCCGGTAACCGACGCCGGGCTCGGTGACGAGGCGCGGGCGCGCCGGGTCGTCGTCGAGCTTCTTGCGGAGCTGGCTGGCGTAGACCCGCAGGTATTGGCTCTCGGTGCCGTACTCCGGGCCCCAGACCTCCTGGAGGATCGCCCGGTGTGTGAGCACCCGGCCGGGGTGGCGGGCGAGGACGGTGAGGAACGCGAACTCCTTCGGGGTGAGCTCGACGAGGCGGCCGGCGGCCCGCACCTCATGCTTGGCCACGTCGATCCTGAGGTCGCCGACGACCAGCACCGGGTCGTTGCCGATGGTCGTGCCCGGCGCCGGTTGGTGACGCAGGGCCACTCGGATCCGTGCGAGCAGTTCCGGCATCGAGAAGGGCTTGGTGACGTAGTCGTCGGCTCCGGCGTCGAGGGCGTCGACCTTGCGGTGGTCGGACCCCTCCGCCGACAACACGACGATCGGCACCTGCGACCATTGCCGGACGCGTCGGCAGACCTCGATGCCGTCGATGTCGGGAAGGCCGAGGTCGAGCACGATCACGTCCGGTCGCTCGAGGGCGGTCAAGGACAGCGCCTGCTCGCCGGTGACGGCGAGCGAGACGCGATACCCGCGTGCCTTGAGCCCGGTGCTGACGGCCCGGAGGATCGCCGGCTCGTCGTCGACCAACAGAATGGAAACCGCTTCAGCCATGTCGGACCCGTCGCAACGGGAGGGCGACCACGAAGGTGGCTCCGCCGCCGGGTGTCCGGTCGACCCGGATCCAACCACCGTGGGCGTCGATGACGGCCTTGCAGATGGCCAGCCCGATGCCGCTCGAGTGGCTGCCCTCGCCGCGCCGAAAAGGCTCGAAGACCCGCTGGCGCTCGTGCTCGGCCACTCCGATGCCCTCGTCCTGCACCTTCAGGTGGATGAGCCCGTCGTCGGCCGCCCGCGCTGAAACGATGACCTGGGACCGGCTGGGTGCATGGCGCGCCGCGTTCTCGAGGAGGTTGGTCAACACCTGGTCGAGTTGGGTGTAGTCAGCGTCGGCCAGGGGGAGATCGCCGGGCACGTCCACGACCACCCGGACGCCATCGAACAGCCGGGCCAGGCGACCGACCCGATCGCGAATGAGCTCCTCGAGATCCACGGCTTGGCGTTCGGGTGTCATCGCACCGGACTCGATCCGACTCAGCGACAGGAGGTTGGCCACCAGGCGATCGAGCCGTTCGGCCTCGTCGCCGACGATGTCGAGGAGCTCGCCTCGGGTCTCCTCGTCGTAACCGATGCCCGACCGGAGATCCGACGTGACCGCTCGGATCGTCGCCAACGGCGTGCGCAGATCGTGGGACACCGATCGCAAGAGGGCCGCTCGCTGGTCGTCGACCTCCTCGAGCAGTCGAGCCCGGGCGGCTTCGCCTTGCAACGCCGAGCTCTCGGCCTGCGACCGCTGTAATGCGGCCGTCATTTCCTCGATCTCGACTGCCCGCTGTTCGGCCGCTTGCCGGCGTTCGGCCAGACCGGCGGCCATGGTGCCAACCGTGGTGGCCACGGCCATGAACGCCGCCAGCGCGACGACGTCCTCCGGCAGGGCGATTCTGAACGTGCCGTAGGGCGGGAGGAACAAGAGGTTCACCACGGCGGCGGCGGCGATGGCGGTGAGAACTGCAGGAGGCCGGCCGCCGATGGCCGCGCTGGCCAGGACGGGGAGGACGAGCAGGAGCGCCGGGACGGCGGCGTTGAGCTGGTCGCGGAACGGGAGCAGCGAGAGCGTGACGAGCAGCAGGGTCACGGCGCCCACGACGGCCCCCGACGGCCAGTGGAGGGACTCGGGCAGGCGCACGCGCGCATCTTTGCGGAGAATTGACACGCGCCACATCGGTCCTTGCGGGTTCTTTACGGGGCCCGGTGTTGTCTGCACATGTGCTCACCCGGAACCCCCCCAAGGTCGTGAATGGCCGCCCCGTGCCGGGCCCGCTCCCGGCTGCGCCGGAAATCGTCCTTCCCGAGTCGACCCGATACCGCCTGAAGAACAAGTTCCTCGGAGCGGCGTTGAACACCGAGGAACTGGCCCACGAGCGCCTCGGAAAACCGACGGCGTTGGCCGTGTTCTCCTCCGACGCTCTCTCCTCGACGGCGTATGCCACCGAAGAGATCCTCCGCACGCTCGTTCCCGTCGTGGGGCTGGTGGCCTTCAGCTTGGTGTTGCCGATCACCCTGGCCATGACGGCCGTCCTCGTCATCTTGATGTTCAGCTACCGCCAGACGATCAAGGCGTATCCGTCCGCAGGTGGGGCCTACATCGTCACCAAGGACAATCTCGGCCTGCTGCCCGCCCAGGTCGCCGGCGTCGCCCTGTTGACCGACTACATCCTCACGGTGGCGGTGTCGGTGAGCGCCGGCGTTGCCGCGCTCTACTCCGCCTTCCCCTCGGTGCGGCCATACGCCGTCCCCATCGCCCTCGGCTTCATCGCCCTCATCGCCTGGGGGAACCTCCGAGGCGTCAAGGAGTCGGGCCGCCTGTTCGCGGTGCCGACCTACGGGTTCATCCTCTCCGTCTTCTTGATGCTCGGTGTCGGGCTCTTCCGGGCGGCGACCGGGAGTCTCGACCAACTTCCCGTGCCGGACGGCGCCACCGTCGGCATCACCGGGAGTGCCGGCATGTTCCTCATCCTCCACGCCTTCGCCTCGGGTGGCGCTGCAATGACCGGCGTCGAGGCCATCTCCAACGGCGTGCCCGCCTTCAAGAAGCCGGAGTGGAAGAACGCCACCCAGACCCTGATGGTGATGGGCGGTTGCCTCGGCGTCATGTTCATCGGCATCTCGGTGCTGGCTGCGAAGATGCACGTGTACCCGAAC
>JBKJLN010000059.1:0-8611 GCA_046596935.1 Acidimicrobiales bacterium | reverse complement strand
GGCAGCCTCTTCTCGCTCACGACGGGCGAGCCCGAAACGCTTCCGGCAACGCAACCCGTGCCGGTGTATGACGTGACGGTCGAAGGCGACGACGTGTTGGTGACCCGGTCATGAGCGCGGTCATGAGCGAACTGGTCATCCGTGATCTGCGGGCCGGCGTGTCCGGACGCGAGATCCTCAAAGGTGTCGACCTCACGGTTCGCTCGGGGGAGGTCCACGCCGTCATGGGCCCGAATGGTTCCGGGAAGAGCACCCTCTCCCACGTGATCATGGGTCGCCCCGGCTACGAGGTGCTCGGTGGCTCGGTGACCCTCGACGGCGTCGAGCTGCTCGAACTTCCCACGTGGAAGCGGGCGCAGGCCGGACTCTTCCTGGCCATGCAGTATCCGACCGAAGTGCCGGGGGTGAGCCTCTTCGAGACCCTCGAAGAAGCGGCCATCGCCGCCGGCCGGGATCCCGATGAGGTCGTTGCCAAAGCGAAGGCCGAGGCCGTGCGGATCGGGTTCGACGAGCGCTTCTTGACCCGCGCCCTGAACGTCGACCTGTCCGGAGGCGAGAAAAAGCGCAACGAGACGCTGCAACTGAGCGTGCTCGAGCCCCGCATCGCCATCCTCGACGAACTCGATTCCGGCCTCGACGTCGATGCCCTGCGGGCCGTGAGCCGCCGGGTCGAGGCGGCGACGACCGAGACCGGCCTCGGGGTGCTGGCCATCACCCACTACACCCGCCTGTTGCTCGAACTGAAGCCTGACGTCGTCCACGTGCTTTCTGGCGGCCGCATCGTCAAGACAGGGGGCCCCGAGTTGGCCGATGAGCTCGAGAGGACGGGGTATGCCCCGTACGGCACCGCCGAGCAGGCAGCTCCTCCGGCGAAAGATCCATTCGCCGACCCGTTGGCCTGACGCCCCGAAGGGGTAGGCAACGCCAGGAACTGGCAAAGTTGGTGCACCGCCGCACCTCGAGCCCCTGGGGGAACGTCTCATGAAGCAGCTGTCCGGTCTCGACGCAACGTTCTTGACCATGGAGACCGACTCGCAGTTCGGCCACGTCTCCAGCGTGTCGATCTACGAGCGGCCGGACGATCCGACGTTCCAGCCCTATGAGGCCTGGCGGGCGGCGATCGCCAAGCGCCTTCACCTGCTCGAGCCCCTGCGGCGTCGCCTGGTCGAGGTGCCTTACGACATCGACCATCCCTACTGGGCCGAGGATCCCGACTTCGACCTCGACTACCACGTGCGTCACACCGCCCTCCCGCCCCCCGGCGGTGACGAGCAGATGGCGAAGTTGGTGGCCCGCCTGATCGGACGCCCGCTCGACCGGAAGCGTCCGCTGTGGGAGAGCTACGTCGTCGAGGGACTCTCCGACGATCGCTTCGCCGTGTTCACCAAGGTCCACCACGCAACGGTCGACGGCGCGTCGGGGGCGGAGCTCTTGATGTTGATGCTCGACGCCACCCCTGAGGGCGACGAGATTCCGCCGCCCGAGCACGAGTGGAAGCCCGAGCGCATCCCGAGTGACTACGAGGTGTTGAACCTGGCGGCCGCCAACCTCATCCGCAAGCCCGGACGCGCCCTTCTGCTGTCGGCCCGGGCGGCTCGCGAGATCGGCAAGGCCACCCGCAACCCCGTCCTCACGGCTGCAGCTCAGCAGTGGCGGTCGAGTCTCCGGGGGCCGCTCGGGACGGTGCTGAACATCGGCCGTTCGCGTGACGAGGACCGCGATCCGCCGCCGCCCCTCCCCAGCCTGCGTGCACCCCGCACGCCCTGGAACCGCTCGATCACCCCGCACCGCAATTTTGCCTTCCAGTCGACATCGCTCGAGGCCATCAAGGCCATCAAGAACGCCATGGGCGCGACCGTGAACGACATCGTCATGGGCGCCTGCACCGGCGGCCTCCGCACCTACTTGGAAGAAAAGGGCGCCCTCCCTGATGAACCCCTCGTCGCCATGGTGCCGGTCTCGATCCGCACCGGCGAGGAGACCGACAAGTGGACGAACCGGGTCTCGGGTCTGCTGGCGTCACTCCCCACGAACGAACCCGATCTCGGCGAGCGGGTGCGCAAGGTCCACGAGGCCATGAACGCCTCCAAGGAGATGTTCAACGCCATCCCCGCCGATCTGCTCACCGACTTCGCCCAGTTCCCGTCGCCGGCCATCTTCGCCCGGGCCACCCGCATGTCGACGCGCTTTCGTCTCGGCGACCGGATGAATCCGCCGGTAAACCTGGTGATCTCGAACGTGCCCGGGCCGCGCACGCCGCTGTACTCATCCGGCGCTCGGCTGGTGCACTACTACCCGGTGTCGACCATCACCGACGGCCAAGGCCTCAACATCACCGTCCAGAGCTATCTCGACACCCTCGACTTCGGCCTCGTGTCGTGTCGCGAGCTCGTGCCGGACCTCGACCACATGCTCGACCTCATCATCGGGGAGATCGAGGCCATGGCCAAGGCCACGTCGATCAGTGTGCCGGTGCGCCAGGCGGGCTGACGACCGAGGCCGCTGGCCCCAAGCCGGCTGACGCCCGAGGCGGGAAGGCCGAGCTCCTCTTCGCTCGGCCTTCACCGGCGACGGTGTTGCTGTCGCCGCCGGCTCTTCGCTCTTCGGACTCTGCCTTTCCGTCTCTGCTCGGGTCTCGGGCTCGGCGCCTTCAGCGGCGTTGTTGTTGCCCTTGTAGACGCCGATTCCCGTTTGTGTCGCCCTTACGGGGTGTGGAAGGGCGACTTGAACGCGCCGGTCAGCCGGGCGGTGGGGTGGTGGTCGGGGCGGTTGTGGGCGGTGGGGCTGTTGTCGTTGGAGCTGCGGTGGTCGGCGGCGGGGTCGTCGTGGGGGCGGCGGTGGTCGGTGAGGTCGACGAGGTGGGTGCGGCGGTTGTCGACGTCGGTGCTGTTGTCGTCGTGGGTTCCTCGGCGGAGGCAGGGGGGGCCTGCTCGTTGAAGGGCACTGGGGCCTTTTTGCCTCCCAGGACGTAGACGGGCGTGCCCGACGGGACGTTGTCGAAGAGCCACAGTGACGAGTTCATCGGGATGCGCACGCAGCCGTGGGAGGCCGGGAACGCCGGCACCGAGGCCGAGCCGTGCATGGCGATGCCGCCATTGAAGTAGAGCGGATTGAAGAGCTCTCCGAGGCGACTCACCCGGATGCCCCGGATCTTGCGATTGACCTTGAACGACCCGCCGGGGGTGACGGCGACGTCACACTGGCCCTCGACGCAGTACTTCTTGTTGTTGCCGGTCGAGACCGACAAGACCTTGAGAAGGGCGCCACCCTTGTAGACCTGCAGGACTTGCTTGGGGAGGTCGATCTCCACCCGGTTGGGGCCGCCATCGGGCAGCATCGGCGCCGGTTCACCGGCCTTGGCGATGGCTTCGATCACGTCGGGGGTCGCCTTGCCCGAGCGATTCATCCCCGTGACCTTTTGAAAGGCCATCACCGCGTGTCCGGTGGCGGCATCGAAGACCCCGTCGGTCTTGCCGGCATCGAACTTGAGGTCGGCGAGCTTGACCTCCATCGCCTTCACGTCGTCGCCCTTCGACCCTCGACTAAAGCCGGTGAATGGAGGTGCGGTCGAGGTCGTCGTCGTGGTCGCCTCGGTTGTCGAGGTAGTGGTCACCGCTTCGGTTGTCGACGTCGTGGACGAGTCGGAGGACGCCGAGGTGGTCGTGCCGCCGGCCGATGCTGATTCAACCTCGGCGCGTGAGCAGCCGCTGGCCACGAGGGCCAGAAGCACGGCAGAGCAAGCCAATTTGCGGGGAAGTGAGGCGCGCACCAACAGACCTTCCAGAGGTGGTTCGACCCTCCAGTATGAGGGTTCGTTCCTCGTTCGGCGAATTGTTCCCAGCGAACAGTGTTCGCTGGTCAGAGGCGGGTGGTACCCACGGCCTCGAGGAGTTCGAGGTGAGCGGCAGCTACAGCGGCCGCTCCGTAGGCGGTCTGCAGGTCGCGAGCGGCGGTGGCCGCGCGATCAAGCGTCGGACGATCGAGGTTTTCGATCGTGGTCGTGAGGTCGTTGCCGTAGGGGATGGCGGCCTCGCCCAACACCTCGGCCAGATAACCCCAATCGGAACAGACGGCGGCGAGGCCGACGCCGACCACGTCGCCGACCGTCCCAGTGGTGATCATGTCGCCCTCGACGAAGGGAAGGATGATGGCGTCGAGGCTGCGCAGCCGATCCTCGTAGACCGCTCGATCGACCATCTCGTACGGGACAGCGGTAATCCGGCGATCGTCAGGCACCACGTCGCCGGGCCCGAGGGAGAACACCGCCAACTCGACATCGCGTCGTTGCACGGCGGCGAAGGCATCGAGCACCAGCTGCAAGTCTTTCTCGGCTCGCGGAGCACCGACGATCCCGAGACGGATCGGCGCCTCGCCGCCAACCTCGGGTCGAGCCTTGGCGTCGGCCGGTCCGAGGTGACCGAAGTGGACGTGAGGGATCACCCGGTGGATGGCGTCAGTCCGGAAGCCGTAGCGCTCGGTGACCCGCCGGCGGCCGTACTCGCTGTGGTGGATGACGCCATCGGCGGCCGCCGCCCACAGCGCGTAGATCGGCGGGAGACGAGGGTCCTTGTCGTGGGGGACGAGATTGTGCTGGGTCCAGACGATGCGGACGCCGGCATCGTGGATGGCGGCGATGGCGGCGCGGTGACGGTCGGGGTCAGGGCCGAGGAACCACTCCGGCCAGTGCAGGTGGAAGACGTCCCATGCATCGAGGTACCCAGGTTCGTTGAAAAGGCGAGTGGTCGAGATCTGGCGTTCGGCCACGTCGTCGCTCGCCGCCAGCGGGTCATAGACGCTTCGGTGGTAGTGGTGGGTGAGGGCCGTGGTCAGCAGCCGCCATTTCGCAGTGACCGACCACCCGAAACGCATCTCGGTCGCCGGCTCCAGATCGATCTGATGGACGAGCGGGAGCTCGCCCCAGAAGCTGCGGTACTCCTTCAAACCCGACACGTCGATCGTCGTCGCTTGGTCGCCCGGTCCCGACGGACGGAACTCGACCCGGAGGGGGCGCCCCGACGTCTCGGCGATCTGAAGCGCAACGGCGTCGGGAAGTTGGCTGGCCTCGAAGGTGAGGTGCTCGTCCACGCGGAGGGTCCGGCCGTCAACCCGGTAGTCGACCTCCCGGCGGCCGGGAAGCGGCTCGGCGTTCTCGACCCGTTCGAATTGTCCGGCGCGCTCGAAGCTGTCGTAGGTGATCGACAGGCGATCGTCGCCCTTCGACACGGCCGCCGGCAGTCCGCCCGAGGTGTAGTGCACGCCGTCGGAGAAGATGCTCGGGACGCCCGTCGGCAGGCCGACGTCGACCGGCACCTCGAACAGCCCGGGGTTGTGGGGAGCGGGCAGGTAATCACTGACCGTCGACCCGACGACGGGGAGGACGAAAGCGAGATCGCGCGATCGGTACGTCCATACGCCGGCCCGGCGACCCGCATCGAAGACGACCATCTCGTCGCGGGGTGGAAACAGTTCGAGCGTCGTCAGATCCGGCTCCGCTCCGGCCGCGGCGCGCTCGAGCACTCCAGCCGTGTCCGCAAGCTTGCCCAGGCAGTCGAGGGTCATCTGCAATCGACGGACTGGCCCGCGATACCGGAAGGTCGATCGGTATTGGTGGGCCGTGATGAGCCCATCGGCGCCGAACCACTCACCGATGTGGTCGAAGGCATTGGCTCCCCGAGCGAGCCATGCGCCCGGTTCATCGACCAGCGCGCGGCTGGCAGCGAGGCCGGCCAACTCGATGGTGAGGCAGGTCGCCAGTGCACCGCTCGATCGACCCCACCCGAAGGCGGCGCCGTTGGTGGCCCCGACCCGCTCGACGAGATCGAGGGCGCTCCGGGCGCCCCACTCCCAGACGTTCCCGACGAGATCGGCGAGCGGTTCGGTGAAGAGATAGATGTCGCCGCTATAGATGTCGTAGCGACCAATGCCCGACTGCGAGTCGTCGAGGTAGCCACCGGGGTTGGCGTCGAGCAGATGACGGGTGCGGTGGACGAGGTCTTCGAGGACCTGGGGGTCGACCTCCATCCCCAGCCGTTGGCGGTCGACCTCGCAGCGCAAGAGCACGGCGGCGTAGTTGCGCGGGAGGCGTCCCTCGGCGAGGGGTCCGAGCATCGACGTCGAGTCGCAGGCTGCGGCCAATCGGTTGCGCGTCGCTTCATCGAAACGGGCCAGCAGCGGGTTGGTGTCGGCATCGAAGGATCCATGTCGCAGCAGGGTCTCGGCGACCCGGTAGGAGAAGAAGCTGTGGGTGCGATGGCCGTCGATGGGCCGCAGCACCGATTCGAGAGCGTCGAGCACCGGCACCCCGGCGATGTCGTCGACGCCGTAGGCACCGAGCAAGCCGATGGTGAAGGCGAGGTCGGCGCGGACATCGGCGCCGACCTCGTGGCCCGCGAACACGCGCGGGATGCGGAACTGGGGGAGATGGGCGGCGATCAGGGCCTCGAGACGAGCCAGGGCATGCGCCGCCAGCCGCTCGTGCAGCGGGGCGTTCACGTCCGGTTCACGCCGAGAGCTGTTCCACCGACTCGGGTACCGCCGCCGGTATCTCCACGTCGCGTTCGAGGATGTCGTAATCGGCGACGTCGTCAAGGGCACCGAACACATGCGGCTTCGTCAGGGCCAATGCACCGAGGACGGCCAGGAGGATCACGGCGCCGCCGATCGTGGTGGTCGCCAGGCCGACCCGGCGAGCGAGGACTCCCTGCGCGAGGGCCCCGAGCGGAAAGACGATCGAGAGGGTGGCGAAGTAGAGGCTCAGGACCCGTCCACGGAAGGCGGCCGGCGCGCCGAGCTGCATCACCGCCGAGAGTCCGGACAGCACGCAGATGTAGGCGCCGCCGACGAACACGATGGCGGCTGCGGCCGCCGCAAGGGATGGCGACAGCGCGTAGGGGATGAGCCCCAGTGGCGTCACCACCAACACGATGCACAGCATCTTCCGGCGCCCGAAGCGCTCGACCAGGCTCGGGAAGAGGAGCGACGCGGCGACGGCGCCGACCCCTTGGGCCGTTGTCATGACGCCGACGGCTCCGGCGAGCCCGTCGGGCCCCGCAGCGCGAGTGAGCGAGGCCGCGAAGGCCGGGATCAAGGCGATGAACGGTGCCCCGAATGCAGCCGACACGGCGATCAACACGAGGGCCGCGCGTAACGCCGGTACGCGTCGGACGGTGGCGGCGCCGGCGCGCATGTGCGTGAAGATCCCCACCTTGACGGACGGCTTTTCCGGCGAGGGCACGCGTACGAAGGCGAACGCCACGATCACCGCCAGGAAAGAGAGGGCATTGACGGCGAAGGCGGCGGCGAAGGATCCGGCGACGATCACCAGGCTGGCCAACGCCGGGCCGATCACCCGCCCGAGGTTCCACTGGGCCGAGCCGAGGCTGATGGCGCCGACGACGTCTTCCTTGGGCACGAGATCGGGCAGCATCGCCTGCTGGAACGGCATGCGGAGCGCTCCCACGCAGCCGGCCAGGAAGACCAGGAATGTGATCAGGTAGGGATTGGTGTGGCCGGTGGCCACCACGATGGCGAGCACGGCCGCAAGCGTTGCCTCGACGCCTGAACCGATCATGGCGAATCGGCGGCGGTCGAGACGGTCGGCCAGCGCGCCGCCGACCGGAGCGAGGATGCCGTTCGGGAGGAAGCCGGCGACGAACGAGACCGCCGTCCAGATCGGGTTGCCGGTGATACCGGTGACGAGGGCGCCGACGGCGACGGTCTGCATCCACGTGCCGATGGTCGAGACGAGGCTCCCCGTCCAGATGAGGGAGAAGCGGCGGTGCCGGAGCGGACGGAGAGCGGCAACGGGCACGCCGGGAGTTTACGGGGGGCTGTCGCTCAACCTTCGAGGGTTATGGCCTGCACGGGGCAGGAGTTGACGGCCGATTCGACGCTCTTGCGCAGCGACTCGTCGGGGTTCTCTTGCAGGACGTAGAGGTAGCCGTCATCGCGCACCTCGAACACCTCGGGCGCCAAACCCTGGCAAATGCCGTTGCTCTGGCACAGATCGAAATCGACGACGACCTTCACGGGGACACCTCCGGTAGCAGACCCGCGTCACCTTACGGCCGTGGGGTCAGCGGGCGCGGACTCGACCCCCGACCTGGACGACGACAAAAGCGACGAGAGGGAGGAGGAGGCCGGCGACCGGACTCATGTAGCGCACGATCGAAGCAACGACAGTGGTCACCGCCCAGAAGTAGGCGATCACAACCCCTACGAGCACCAGGGACGGCCGGATCGAGGCGTATCTCTTCCACGCCAGCACGGCCCCGACCCCAGCGGCGAACAGGTACAGCGACTGCACGACAAGGACGAGGGCTTCACCCTTGAGGGAGTCGGTGGCGTACCACGACCTCGCGGCCTTGATGAGGCCGAGCTTGGCGAGCGTCGCCGGTCGTTCTTTCCCGAGACGACCAACGATGGCGCCGGTGCTGTCATCCAGCCGATCCTCGTGACGCGCGATGTCGGCCATCAGGCGGTCGACGTCGCCGGGGAGGGTCACTTTGCCTTCCTGGTCCGCGCGGTGGTTCAGCGTGAGACCGGCGGTGATGGCGTCCGGGCCACCCGTACTCAGAGGGACGAAGCCACCGGTCACAGCCGAGGCGTAGAC
>JBKJLN010000399.1:0-3073 GCA_046596935.1 Acidimicrobiales bacterium | reverse complement strand
GTCGACCAGCAGCGCCCACACCGCCTCCGGAGGGGCGTCGATGGTCCTCGTGGTCCACAGCTTCGGCATGCCGTCGACCGTACGCGTCGGGAGCGCTCCAGCTGTTCGTTCTGGGCGGATCCTTCCGTGGTATCGACGGAAAAATCCACCCAGAACGAGAGGGACGAGCCGAGGCCCGAGGCCTTCGGGGACCGATGTCAACGGTCTCAGCCGGCGGCCCGCTTGTAGACGTCGGGCGGAAACGCGCCGGCGTCGATGCATCGAGCCGACCACGACGAGAGCTGCTCGATGAGCGGATCGATTCCGTCGGCCAATGCCTCGACCACAGGTTGTTCCATCGAGTCGGTCGTGGCCTCGATGCGATCCCGCATCGCCCGACCCTCCGTCGACAGCTCGTCGCCGTCGATCAGGCTCCTCTGTCGCAGCCCGTCGGCGGCCTCGCCGATGCGTTCGCCCGACCACCCCCGGCTGGCGGTGTAGCTCCCGAGGGGAAGCCCGACCCACAACTCGGTGAGGACGTTCATCTCCACCGGACCCAGGCCCACGGCGATGCAGGCGGCCACGTGGCTGTCGCCTCGGTGCTCGCGAAGCAATTCGCAGCCCCGCCACAGCCGCCCGACCGGGTCGGTCGGCCACGGTTGATCCCGCAGGCCCGAGTAGAGGGCGCGTCCGGTGCCGTCGAGACCGATGGCCACC
Organism: Acidimicrobiales bacterium; assembly: GCA_046596935.1. GTDB lineage: Bacteria > Actinomycetota > Acidimicrobiia > Acidimicrobiales > CADCTF01 > DATLED01. Next base: position 2,377 of record JBKJLN010000399.1, on the reverse strand, counting down.
CGCTCGAGCAGCGTGGCCGCGCCTTCGACGGTCTCGCCGGCGAGGGCCGTACCGAGACTGGTGATGGTGGCCTCGTTGCGGGCGGTGATCAGGTCGTCCCGCGTGCACGCAAGCCGTGCCGCGTCGTAGGTGGCGCCCACGAATCCGGGCTCGAACACGGCGAAGGTGGCGGCGACGACGCCAGGGCTCGGCTCGCCGAGACACGACGCTCGTCCCCAGACATAACTGCCGAGGAAGTCGAGGCCCAACCCGGCGAGGCGTTCGTTGGTCGTGCGCGACCACACCGAGTGCATGGCGATGGGTTCGATGGCATCGCGCAGACGGCGGGCCGGCGAAGCGTTGACCGTCGGGCCGGCGATGGCGCCATCGGGTGAAGGGTTGAAGAAGGCGGAGACGACGTCGGCGTAGTCCATCTCACCGAACCTACGCCGCCCCCGTCAGAGGGCGAGGAGACGTCGCGACAGACGGGCCCACATCCGGTCGGGAACGATCCGAGCGAGGTTGCCGGCGACCTTGGCGTCGGGACCGACGAGGTAGCGGTGTCGGGGCCGGTTCGAGGTGAGGGCGTGCTCGACGGCCTCAGCCACCTTCGTCGCAGCCACGCCCTTGCGGTCGTTCTTGTCGATGGCCTTGCGGACCTCGTCGATCTGCGACCGATACAACTGCATGGCATCGCTCCCGAACCGGCGCTCCATCTCGTCGGCCTGTTCGCGTCCCTTCGACCAGATAGGCGTCTTGATGACGCCAGGCTCGACGACGGTGACCTTGATTCCCCAGGGAAGCAACTCTTCGCGCAACGTGAGGCCGATGGCTTCGATGGCGTGCTTCGACGCGTTGTACGGACCGACCATCGGCGCCGCCACCCGTCCGGCGATCGAGCCGATGAACACGATGCGTCCCTTGGTCGACCGCAACAAGGGAAGCGCCGCCTTGGTCACGGCGAGTTGGCCGATGACATTGACCTCGAGCTGCTCGCGCCAGTCATCGAGCGGGAGGAACTCGATCGGGCCACCTCGGGCGATACCGGCGTTGTTCACGAGCCCGGCCAAGCCGTCGACCCCTACCGCCTTGCGCACGGCGTCGAGCGCCTCGGTCACCTGTGCTTCATTGGTGACATCGAGCAGAACCGGAGTGAGTCGGTCGCTCGTCTTCTGCTGAAGGCGGGCGCCATCCTCCTCCCGCCGGACACCGGCGAACACCCGCCAGCCGAGGCGGTCGAGGTGCAACGCGCAGGCTTCGCCGATTCCGGTCGATGCTCCAGTGATGAGCACATTGTTGGCAGCCATAATCGGCAACCTACGCCCGATGTCCTCTAGCGTCGCCGCCATGTCCGAAGCCATCGAGCGGTACCAGCGTCTGGCCCAGCAGTTCGGCGCACGGGTGGAGGGGACGCCCGACGACAAGTGGACGGCGCCGGCGCCGTGCGAGGGCTGGACGGCGCGTGACGTGGTCGCCCACGTGGTTGGCGGACAGCGCAGCATGATCGCCGGGATCACCGGTGTCCCCGCCGAGGACGTTCCCGCGGACGCCGAGCCCAAGGAGTTGTGGCGGTCCTCGAACGTGGCCCTCGAGGAAGCGCTGCAGACGCCCGGCGCCCTGCAGAAGCCAATTCCGGGCCCGATGGGCGAGATCCCGCTCGAGATGATGATGGGCCGGATCATGGCGTCGGACGTTCTCGTGCACACCTGGGATCTCGCTCGCGCCGTGGGTGGCGACGAGCGTCTCGATCAGGATGCGGTGGGCCGCGCCTATGAAGGGCTGAAGCCGATGGACGCCATGTTGCGCCGTCCTGGCGTGTTCGGCGACAAGATCGATCCGCCCGAGGGCGCCGACCTGCAGACCGAATTCCTGTGCTTCCTCGGACGCCGCCCGTAGCCGAAGGTGGCTCGCAGCGGGCAGCCCGCGCAGGGCTGGTACAGCGATCCGACGGGTCGCCATGACCTTCGTCGCTGGGATGGCGACGGATGGTCCGAGTGGGTGATCGATGCCGGTCGCCGCAGCTTCGACGACATCGACGGGTGCGGCGGCGCTCCGCAGGGTGCCGCCGTCGAGGTGGATCGGCCCCGCCGGCGACCCGGCCTCCGAACGAAGAGCACCCGCTTCTGGCGCGGATCCCGGACCTCCACGACGCCGAGTTCGGCCGATGCCTTGCTCCCGCCACCGTCGGCGGCGGCGGCGGTGCCCTTGGCGGCGGCGATCGCCATTGCTGCGGGAATCGTCGGATCGGGGATCGTCGGCCTTGGCGAGCGAGACGCGTTCTCGTCGATCGGGCTCGGGTTATCGGACGAGCTGACGCGCCGGTTCCTCTTTCCGCTGGTCGTCGCCCTCGCCGGGTTCGAAGGCGCTCTCTGGATCGGCTTGGTCGTCCTCCGCCGGC
>JBKJLN010000042.1:0-5458 GCA_046596935.1 Acidimicrobiales bacterium | reverse complement strand
CTCTTGATGGCGGCCGACCGGGCGCAACACGTGGCTGAGCGGGTGCGTCCCGCGCTGGCCGCCGGCCGCTGCGTCGTCAGTGACCGATCGGCGTACTCGTCACTCGCCTATCAAGGCCACGGGCGGGGCCTTGGCGTGGCCGCCATCCGTTCGTTGTGCGACTGGGCGACCGACGGGCTGTGGCCTGATCTGGCCGTCCTCCTCGACGTGCCCGCCGGCATCAGCGCCGACCGAATGAAGGATCCGCCGGATCGCCTCGAGTCGGCCGGGGCCGCGTTCCACGACGCCGTTGCCGTCGGTTTCCGCGAGTTGGTCGAGGAGGAACCGCAGCGTTGGCTGGTGGTCGATGGCACCGGCGCCGTCGACGTTGTCGCCGACCGTGTCACCTCCGCCTACGAGGGCTGGGTCTCCCGTCGTGGGTGAAGGCCTCTACCGGTCGGTCGTCGGTCAGGAGCGTGCTGTCGCCAACCTGTGTGCCGCGGCGCGGCGACCCGTCCACGCGTACCTGTTCGTGGCCCCGGCCGGGGTCGGTGCTCGCGACGCGGCGACGGCGTTCGCCGCCGACGTTCTCTGCGCCGAAGGCGGGTGCGCCGAATGTCGATCGTGTCGCAACGCCTTGGCCGGCCGTCACCCCGACGTGATGGTGGTCGAACGGCGCGGCGCTTCGATCAACGCCGAGCAGATCAAGGAGATCCTCAACCTGGCGGTACGCCCACCGGCCGAGGGCCGGTTCAAGGTCATCGTTCTCGTCGACTTCCATCTCATCGAGCAGCAGTACGCCAAGCTGCTCAAGACCATCGAAGAACCACCGGCGTCGACGGTGTTCGTAGTGATGGCCGAACGCGTCCCGCCCGAGCTGGTGACCATCGCCTCGCGCTGCGTGCAGATTGATTTCGGGCCCGCCCCCGACGCGTCGATCACCGCTGCCCTCGTGGCCGAAGGCGTCGACCCGACCATCGCCGCCGAGGTTGCGATCGCCAGCAGCGGACGGATCGAGCGGGCCCGCCTCCTGGCCGCCGATCCTGGTTTTGCGGCCCGCCAGGATGCCTGGCGAACGGTGCCGAACAGACTCGACGGCACCGGGGCAGTCATTGCCACCATCGCCGACGAGCTGCTCTCGTCGGTCGAGACGGTGCTCGAGCCGCTCCGGTTTCGTCAGGCGGCGGAGGTCGTCGCCGTCGACGAACGCATCGAGCGTTACGGCGAGCGGGGGTCGGGCCGCAAGGAATTGGAAGATCGCCACAAGCGCGAGCAACGGCGGGTGCGGGCCGACGAACTTCGTTTCGGAATGGCCGCGCTGGCCGGCGTCTATCGCGATGCGATGGTGGCCGGAGGAACGTCCAGCGTCGGACGCGCCGGGGCCGCCGACGCCATCACCAGCCTCGACCGTGCCGCCGAGGCCCTGATCCGCAACCCGAACGAGACTCTCCTCCTGCAGGGGCTGCTCGTCGCCCTCTCGGAAGCCGGCGGCGCCTGACCCCTTGAGAACCCGGAAAGGCCAAAGTGGGGCCAAGTCGGCCTGCGGTAGCCTCTGCGGACCCGCCCGGGTAGCTCAGACGGCAGAGCAACGCACTCGTAATGCGTAGGTCAGGAGTTCGATTCTCCTCTCGGGCTCCCGCGCAGATGAGCAACCACGGCGCCCGTCCAGGGAACGCTCATAAAACCGGATAGACAAGAGGCACGTTCGACGACATGCATTTACCGTGGCAACGCGCCTGCAGCCTGAAGTGAGCGAAAGGCGGTCGTTCGCACCACTGGTCGTCGTCGCCGCCCTCATCTGTCTGTTGCCCCTCGCGGTCCTGACGTACTCGACGCGCCGAGCGGCGGAGCACGTGGTCACCGAGGAGGTGCGACGGAACGTGCGCACGACGGCGTCGGTGAGCGCCACCCTCGTGGCCGAGCGGGTGGGCGGGGTCGTGGACCTCGTGGAGTCGTACGCCACCCGGCCGCTGGTTCAGAGCCTGTTCGAACAAGGGCCGGCGGGTGTCGAGCAGGCGCGCCTTGTCCCACTGGTTGACGGACTCCTGGCGACGAGTGGCATCCGGGGCGTCTTCGTCACCGATCTCGACGGGCGCCTCACCCAGGTCCTGCCCGAGTCTCCAGCGGTGATCGGCAGGGACTTCTCGTTCCGCGACTGGTACCGGGGCCTCACCAGCACGGGGAAGACCTATGTCTCGGAGGCCTATGAGACGGCGATCTTGGGAAATCCACGAGTCGTCGCCGTGGCGACCTATGTGCACGACCCCGAGGGGGGCCGGTTGGCGATCCTCGCCGTGCTCTACAGCCTCGAGGCCATCGACGCAACGTCCGACCGGTTGGCTGACGCCCAGGGTGTGCGGTTGACGCTCACCGATCAGCGCGGGGTCGTCCTGGCGGCGCCCGGGCCGACACCGGCGAGAGGACTGACCCGACTGGATGGAGATGAACGAGTCCAGCGGGCGCTGGCCGGTCGTCGAGGTGTCATCGGCTCGAACACCGCCGACGGCATGGTCTTGGCCGCCTACGCGCCGGTCGAGCCATTGGGCTGGACGGTGACAGCCGAGCTGCCAACGCGTGCCGCGTTGGCGCCGATCAACGCCGTCAGTCGGGACCTGCTGGCGCTCAGTGTCATCGTTGCCCTGGCCATTCTGGCCAGCCTCCGCCTGTTGCTCGGCGCTCTCCGGCGCGGCCGGGGGATGGCGCACGAGTTGCTGGCCGAGGAGGCCAGAACGCGAGAGATCATCGAGGCGGCCAACGACGCCTTCGTGGGAATGGACCTCGAAGGGCGGATCACCGACTGGAACCAGTCGGCCGCCGAGATGTTCGGGTGGGCGGGGGAAGAGGTGCTGGGCCGGCGGTTGAGCGACGTGGTGGTTCCGCCGCAGCATCGCGAGGCCCACGAGGCCGGTCTCGTCCAGTACCGCAGCACGGGGGAGGGACCGGTCCTCGGGCAACGGATCGAGATCACCGGTCTGCGGCGGGACGGCCGCGAGGTCCCGATCGAGCTCTCGATCTTCGTCACCGAGGCCAGTGGGACGTCGCAGTTCAACGCCTTCATCCAAGACATCACCACCCGACAGCAGAAGGCGGCCGACCTGGCCGCCGCCCGAGATCAGGCCATTGACGCGTCGCGGATGAAGTCGGAGTTCTTGGCGAACATGAGCCATGAGATCCGCACACCCATGAACGGCGTGCTCGGAATGACGTCGCTCCTCCTCGACTCGCCGTTGTCGCGGGAGCAACGGGTATTCGCCGTCAGCGTGATGTCGTCGGGCGAAGCCCTGCTCGACATTCTCAACGACATCCTCGACTTCTCGAAGATCGAGGCGGGAAAGCTCGACATCGAGACGATCGAATTCGACTTGCGCGAAATCATCGAAGGATCGGTGGAGCTGCTGGCGCCCCGGGCTCAAGAGAAGGCGCTCGAGGTGGCCGCCCTCGTCGATCCGGACGTCCCGGCGATGGTCGGTGGCGATCCTGGACGCGTTCGGCAGGTGTTGACGAACCTTGTCGGCAACGCCATCAAGTTCACCCCGCAAGGTGAGGTCGTCGTGCGGGCCACCGTGCTCGGCACCTCCAGCGACGGGCTCCGTGTGCGCGTGGCGGTTGCGGACACGGGCATCGGCATCGACGAGCCGACACGGGTGCGCCTCTTCGAGGCCTTCTCCCAAGCCGACAGTTCGACGACGCGTCGTTACGGCGGCACCGGCCTGGGTCTGGCCATTTCCAAGCAATTGGTGGAGCTCATGGGCGGTGAGATCGGGGTCGAGAGCGAGCGCGGAACCGGGAGCACGTTCTGGTTCGAGTTGCCCTTTGCCCATGCCCATGGGGACCTACGAGGACTGCCGGTGCTCGTCGTCGACGACGACAACCTCACGAATGGGGCAATCCGATCGCAGACGCCGATCATGACTCGGCAACTCCTCCCCGAAGCCGAGCGGCCGCGCATCTTGGTGGCCGAGGACAACGACGTCAGCCAGCGGGTCGCTGCCGGGATGCTGCAGCGCATCGGATATCGCGTCGACATCGTCGGCAACGGTGAGGCGGCGGTGGCTGCCGTGGCCAGCGGGACCTACGCCGCCGTGCTGATGGACTGCCAAATGCCGGTCATGGACGGTTTTGAGGCGACCAGGCGCATCCGCAGCGCCGAGACCGGCGCGTCCAGGACCCCGATCATCGCCTTGAGCGCATCGGCCATGGCCGGTGACGCCGATGCCGCAGTGGCCATGGGGATGGACGAGTACCTCACCAAACCGATCGCCTTCGAAGAGCTCGAGCAGGCGTTGGCCCGGTGGGTGCCCGTCGAGCAACGGGAGCCGGCGCTCGACCCGAAGAAAACGGCAGAGCTGGAGTCGGTTGGGGGGAGCGACTTCGTGGCGCAGCTCATCGGGGTCTTCCTCGCCAGCGCTCCCGGCCGGATGGAAGAGATGCGCCTGGCGCTCGACGCCGGCGACGCGGAGGCGGCCTCCCGGGCAGCGCACACCCTGAGGGGTGGCGCCGCCAACATCGGAGCGCGAGCTCTGTCGGAGGCGTGTGCGACGGCGGAGTCGGCCGCCGGGGCTGGCGACCTCGTAGCGGCTGCGGCGGCCGTGGAAGTCGCCAAAGCCGAGCTCGCCCGGGTCGTGGCTGCCGGCCGGGCCCTCGGCGCATGAAGGTGCTCGTCGTCGACGATGACGCCTCGTCGGTGCTGCTGGCGGCCACACTCGTCCGCCGGTTGGGGCACGACTGCGAATCCGCACTGAGTGCCGAGGAGGCGTGGGCCAAGCTCGAGGCCGAGACCTACGACATCCTGGTCACCGACCTGGTGATGCCGGGCTCCGACGGGCTCGAGCTGTGTCGGAAGGTGAGGTCGCACGAGGGTCGCCCGTATACGTACGTGGTCCTCGTGACCGCCGATGTGCGCAACACGCGGGTCATCGAAGCGATGCGGGCGGGCGCCGATGACTACGTCACCAAGCCGCTCAGCCGGATCGATGTGGAAGCACGATTCATCGCCGCCGAGCGCGTGCTCGCCCTCCAACGCAAGCTCGAAACGAGGGCGCGCGTCGACAATCTGACGGGCCTTCGGAACCGGCTTGCCCTATCCGAGGCCATGGATGCCATCGATGCCAGGTCAACCCGCTTCGGAACCGGCTTCGCCGTCGCCCTCATCGACCTCGACCGGTTCAAGGCCTACAACGACAAGTACGGCCACCCCGCCGGAGACGGCGTCCTGCAAAAGGTCGGTGAGGTACTCCGCCACAGCGCCAGGGCCGATGATGAGGTCTACCGGTTCGGGGGGGAGGAGCTGCTGTGGCTCCTTCCCGAGCAGACGATCGATGGCGCGACGGTCGCCGTCGAGAGGTTCCGGGCAGAAGTCGAAGCGTTGGAGATCCCCCATCAACACAACACGCCGGGGGGTGTCGTGACCGTCAGCGTTGGGCTCGCTGTGCGGGACGCGACGCGAGCGGGAGCGACCGATGTCGTGAGAGCCGCCGAC
>JBKJLN010000038.1:0-8398 GCA_046596935.1 Acidimicrobiales bacterium | reverse complement strand
TGGACTCGCTTACCAAGCTGTTGAGCGCTGACATCGGCAGTGCACTGGTGGAATCCGAGAGCTGACAGATGAACCGAAGGCGGGTCAGGGCCTGACGCGCGGATCCGGCGTGAATGGTCGTGAACCCCTTCACGCCCGACGACAAAGTGAGAAGAAGTGGAAGAGCTTCGCGATCTCTCACTTCGCCGACGATTGCAATGTCAGGCGCCATGCGCAGGAAGCCGGCGACCAGTCGGCGGAGGTCGACCTCGCGTCGGTCAGCTCGCGTCGGTCGGGTCTGCATGTGGGCAACGTTGGGTAGCGCCACATCGGTTTCGAACACTTCTTCGGCGATGACGACGCGCAGACTCGGATCGAGCTCGGCCGCGCAACACGACATGAGCGTGGTCTTCCCGGATCCGGGTGCGCCGGCGAACAGCACCGTCAGGCGGGCTCGCACGCAGGCCCGAAGAAAGGCGGCGACCGGCGCGTCGAGCATGTCGCGTTCGACGAGTTGATCCAGTGTGCGGAAAGCAACACCAGTGAACTTGCGGATGTTGACGAGCACGTGCCCATCGCGACCGACGTCACCGTGCACGATGTGCAACCGGGCGCCGGTGTCGAGCTGAGCGTCTTGCAGTCCCTCGGCGGCGTCGAGTTTTCGATGGGACCCGGTGGCGTCGTCGAGGATCTTCGTGAGGGTGCGAACAACGTGGTCGTCGTCGTGGAAGGACTCGTGGTGGTAGCCGCTGACGCCGTGATGTCTCTTCACGAAGATCGCGTCGGGAGCGTTGATCATGATCTCCCAGACGTCGTCGTCGTCGAGAAGGGGCTGCAGCGGCCCGTAACCGGCCAGGTTGCGGAATGCCCGCTCGGCTACGACATCCGGATTGGAGAGCTCGTACGGACGAAGACCCCGCTTGTGGTCATCGGCCCAACGCGATGCCTCCTCGTCGATCAGGGAGCGAAGGAGCGCAGCGCCGTCGGACTCCGCGAGGTCGAGGGCGGCGGCTTTTGCTCGCTGTTGCACCGTCCGTTCGATCTCCTGGAGCGGCGAGGTCTCGACCGGCGGGGCGCTCACGCCGATTCCGCCGGCATCTCCGCCCACTGACCAAGTGATCCAGGGGCGACGAGTGTCGGTTGGTTGGCCTGCACCCGCATGGACGACCGAGTGGTGACCGCCAGGAAAGCGCCGACGAGCGGCACCGTGAGAACCGAAGGCAGTCGTACGCCATCTCGCAACGCATCGTCGACAGGCCGCTCCGGCAGAAAAATTGGACTGGCCAGGTGTTCGGCGTCACGCCGGCCCTCGAGAAGGGTGGCGATGGCTTTGGCCATGTCCGATCGCGCCCGACCGGGCTTCGGCGCGATGTTGACGACCGGAACGATTCGGTCGCCGGGAACGCTGTGGTCGAGCAGTTCGCCGATCACCCGGACCAGGCCGTGGATGCCCTTCATGGTCGGGAGTCCGACGACGAAAACGACGTCGGCGCGGGCGGCGACGGTCCTCGCCATCAGGTGCCGCTCCTCGACCTCGGTCGATCCTCCATCGCTCTCGCCCTCGAGCTCGCAGTCGGTGTCGCACACGAGCGCTCGCCACCCCCGAGTCATCGAATCGAGCGCGGCTGCGAATGCCCGCGGCCGGACGGTCGGCCAGTTGCGGGCTCGTCGAAGCCCCAGAAGGAGCTGGTAGCCGCGGTCGTGCACGTCGAAGGTGAACGAACGAAGATCTTCCAGCGAGGGTCGGCCCGTACGGTGGGCTTCGACGAGCTCTTGGATCCCGGGCACGACGTCGCGGGCATCGTGGAGCATCGCTTGTTCGGCGTGGAGGACGAGATCGGCCAGCAGCACCATCTCGCGGTATCGAAGATCGTCGCAGAGCCCCTGGGCAAGTGCGATGGCGGCGGTGGATGCACCTGTTCCACCCGCACCGCAGACCATTGCCACTTGAGCGCCGTCGTCCGACCATGGCGCCGTCTCGAAGGCCGTGCCGGGAACGGTGTCACCCCGTCCGATGCGGGCGGTGTGCTGGGTGAGCACGTCGACGAGGTCGGCTCGCTGAAACATCGGATTGACGACCGCGCTCGCCCCGACCGCAAGCCAGTCGGTCGAGTCTCGGACATTGTCGACCACGATGACGGCGCACCCCTGCGTCGCTGCCAAGTCGAGGAGATCGCGGTCGAGATCAGGTGCGGCCCCGTCGACCAGGAGTGCGGAGAAGGGTCGGCCACTGGCGAGGTGGGCTCGCAACTCGATGGCCGACATGCACTTCACGAACTCCACCGGGATGCTGGCGGCGTTCGACCACTGCGCCACCGAGCGGAACCATGCTGCCCGGGCAACGGCCAGACCGAGTACGACGAAGCGGTCGGAAGACATCACCGGCCCCCGGAGGCGGACGAGGGCGGCACCGAGCCCGCTGAAGGCGCCCGATAGGTCTGTCCGACGACGCCGCTGGCGGAAGCGCCCGTCGCCCGCACGAGCGTCACTTCCCCCGCGTTGACTGCATGGGTGAGCGCGAGGGCCTCGTCAGCCGAGGCGACCGCCAGGCGGATGACGTCGGTGTCAGAAGCCGCGAGCGACCCGTTGCTCGGCCTCGACTCGAGCACCCGGGCCTGGCGGACGGCCACGACGGTGTAGACATCGCCGCCGGCACCGAAGGTGGCCAGGACGTCGACGCGCTCTCCAGCCCGCAACGATCCCGACACTGCGCGCGGCCGCTCGATGGCAAAGGAGACCTCCAGCTCCGAGGGGCCCGAGCGTTTGCGAACGACATCCCCCGCCTGCACCAACTCTCCCTGACGGACAGGTCCGACGGTGGTGGCGCCGATCAACGTTCGTTCGGTGCGAAAGGCAGAGCGACCGGCGAGCCCGTTCGGAAGGGTCATCGTGAGGTGGTCGAGGTCATCTGCAGTCAAGGTGGCGCCGACGGGTATGTCTCGACGGGCGACGACGAAGCTCGTCGATGGAGCTGAGGTCGCTCGGGCGTAGGCGACAAAGATTCCGAGCGCCGAGAGAGCGACGAGGAACCCGCCGACCACCGCCCTCCCGTTGGGGAGACTGGGCCGCCGCTGCAGAGACCTACCGTCGTTCAGCGGCTCCTGCCGTCTCGTCGTCGGGGGCCGATTTGCGGTGGCGATGTCGGGCATCGACTCTCCGTTCTCCGTCGGGGACGCCAGTCCCTGCCGGCGAACCTCGCCGGGCCCAGACCTGGACGGCTCCCCAGCCCCCCGGCGCTGGCGAGAATGTATCGGATGACACGAGAAACTGGAAGGGGTAGTCTGGCGGCGTGACCGACGTTCGCTGGCTCGGGACCACCGAGGCCGCTGATTTTCTTGGAGTGGTCCCGCGGACTTTGTACCGAATGATCGATGAGGGCCAAGTCCCCGCTTTCAAGATGGGTCGGGTGATCCGTCTCCGGGCCGACGACCTCGAGGCGTACCTCGAGGCCAATCGGGTGCAGCCAGGCTCGCTGGCGCACCTCTACCCCGAACGCATCGAAGGGGCCTGATCTAGGCGTCGAGGAGCACGACCTCGACCACGCCAGCCGTCGGAACATGGGCGTCCATGCGGTCCGGGCTCTCGAGGCGGATCGTCACAACATCGGTACCCGCTGACCGCAGACCCCCCACGAGGTGCTCATTTCCTGCCGTGATGACCTGCACCCGGGGCCGCTCGGTCGCGAGAACCATCATCGTGGCAGCCAAGCTGGCTTTGAGCGGTGCCGCCCTGCTGCCGGCGGTGTCCCGGCCGCCCACCTCGATCGGTCGGACCGACGACAAACCGGCGTGGGTCACGAGCACGGGCGGGGCCTGCCCTTCACGCACCACCACGAAGTCGCCTCCGGCGGCGACCAGTCGTCCCCGGTGCGATCGACCGACAACGGTTCGCAACAGCACCGACGCTTGACGCTCCGCCAGGTCGAGCAGGACGCCGGCGATCGTCGCCTCCTCCTCGGCGATCTGGCGCAGCCAACGCTGGCGGTTGCGGTCGACGACGAGATCCTCGGCGTTGGCATCGGCGAGTATTCGGCGGAGCTCGGACACGAAGGGGTCGTCGACGTCGTCGAGGAACTGGTCTTCGCCGGTGCCCATCCGATCGACGGTAGCGACCGGTACCGTCCCTGGTCGATGGCCGATGACCCGAACTGCCTGTTCTGCAAGATCCTGCGCGGAGAGATCCCGAGCACCGTCGTGGCCGAGAGCGACCGCGCCTACGCCTTCCGAGACCTCCACCCCGCGATGCCGACCCACGTCCTCGTGATTCCGCGGACCCATATCGCCAACGCCTCCGAGATCCGCCCGGAGCACGGCGACGACGTGGCTGCCATGTACGGATTGGCCCAGCAGGTGGCGACCGCCGAGGGACTGGCCGACCGGGGATACCGGCTGGTCTTCAACGTCGGCGAGGACAGCGGGAACACGGTCCCACACCTCCACCTCCATGTCCTCGGGGGACGCTCCATGGGTTGGCCCCCAGGCTGAGGGTAAGGTTTTTCTCGAACCAACTGTGCCCACGACCCCAAGTACATCCCCTTCCCAGGTCAAGGTCCTGGTTCCAAGCAACCACCTGATGGTGGGCTTGCTCGGTGAGCGCGACGAGTTGTTGCGGTCGGTCGAGAGCGCGTTCCCCGACACGTCGATCCATGTGCGCGGCAACGAGATCAGCGTCGAGGGCGATCAGGCGGAGCGAGTGGCTCGGTTGTTCCACGAACTCGTGCTGCTGCTCCAGTCGGGGAACCCGATCGACATGGCCAACATTGGGCGCTCCATCGACATGGTCAAGGCCGACGAGCGACCCTCGGAAATCCTCACCGCCGACATCCTGAAATCGGCCCGAGGCCGGTCGATTCGGCCGAAGACCAGCGGGCAGAAGCGCTATGCACGCCATCGCCGACAACACCGTGACCTTCGGCATCGGGCCCGCAGGAACCGGGAAGTCGTACCTGGCGGTGGCCCTGGCAGTGCAGGCCCTGCAGGCCAAGCAGGTCGAGCGCATCATCCTCACCCGACCGGCGGTCGAGGCCGGCGAGCGGCTGGGATTCCTTCCCGGTGACCTCATGGCCAAGGTCGATCCGTACCTTCGGCCGCTCTACGACGCCCTCTTCGACATGTTGGGTACCGACGCCGTGCCGAAGCTGATGGAAAAGGGCGCCATCGAGATCGCCCCGCTCGCTTACATGCGGGGCCGAACGCTCAACGGCAGCTTCATCATCCTCGACGAAGCCCAGAACACGACTCCCGAACAGATGAAGATGTTCCTGACCCGTATCGGCTTCGGAAGCAAAGCCGTCGTCACGGGCGATGTCACCCAGATCGACCTCGAAGGCGGGAAGTCCGGACTCATCAACATCGAGCAGATCCTCACCGGCATCGAGCACCTCGCTTTCGTACGCCTTGATGCCGGTGATGTCGTCCGCCACAAGATCGTGCAAGACATCGTGAACGCATACGAACAGGCGCGATCGCTCGGGGTGAAACCGTAACCATGACGATCGAGGTGTTCGTCGCTGACGAGCAGGCGGACAAGCCCGTTGACACCATGCGTTGGGTCCGTCTCGCCACCGACGTCCTCGAAGCCGAGGGTATGCGCGACGACTGCGAGCTCTCGATGCTGTTCGTCGACGAGGAGGTGATGACCGGCCTCAACAAGCAGTTCCACGGCAAGGAAGGGCCGACCGACGTCCTCGCCTTTCCCATCGATGAGGATCCAATCGAAGGCGGGCGGTCACCCGACAGCGGCGGGTCCGGGCCGGGCTACAGCCCTCCCGAACCGGGCGACATGCCCCTCATGCTCGGCGATGTCGTCGTCTGCCCGGCGGTCGCCGATCGCAACGCACCCGAGCACGCGGGCACCTACGACGACGAGGTTGCGTTGCTCATCGTTCACGGCATCCTGCACCTGCTCGGCATGGACCATCTCGAGGATGAAGAAGCCGAAGCAATGGAGAAGCGAGAGCAGGAACTTCTCGACAAGTTCCACCGCGGCGCGACCGCGAAAGGCACCGAATGAGCGGCTCTGACATCGGAATTCTCATTGCCGTCGTGACGCTGATCATCCTCGCCGGCTTCCTGGCGTTGGCCGAGACGAGCCTGACCCGCATGAACCGAATCAAGGCCATGACCCTCGAGGAAGAGGGTCGGCGCGGCGCCGGACTGCTCGCCCGCCTCGTCGAACACCCTGAGCGCTTTCTCAATCCGATTCTGCTGCTGCTCTTGATCTGCCACGTCGTGGCGTCGATCCTCGTCGGCATCCTCTTCGAGCAGTACGGGGCCTGGGGCGTCGTCATCGCCACCTTCGTCGAGGTCGCCGTGATCTTCGTGCTGGCGGAGGCGGCCCCCAAGACGTGGGCCGTGCAGCACCCCGAGCGAGCCGCCCTCCTGGCGGCGCCGGTCGTCGCCGCCATCGTGAACTTCCCACCGATCCGCCTGCTCGCTCGCGGCCTCATCGGGTTGTCGAACATCATCCTTCCGGGGAAGGGGCTCGTCGCCGGTCCGTTCGTCTCCGAGGAAGAGCTTCTCGCCACCGTCGATGTGGCCCTCGAGGACGAGATCATCGAGATGGAGGAGCGGGCGCTGATCCGCTCGATCATCGAATTCGGCGACACCGTGGCCCGCGAGGTCAGGGTCCCCCGACCGGACATGGTCGCCGTCGAGGGGCGCGACAAGGTCGTGGATGTCATCGAGGTGGCCATTGCCTCGGGCCACAGCCGGATTCCTGTCTACGACCAGGGGATCGACGACATCGTCGGGATCGTCTACACGAAGGACCTCATGCGGGCGGCCATGCACCAGGGCGACGTTGCCGTGCGCGACCTCGCCCGCCCCGCGCAGTTCGTCCCCGAAACCAAACGGGTCGCCGAGTTGATGCGGGAGATGCAGAAGGACCAGTTCCACATCGCCATCGTCGTCGACGAGTACGGCGGCACCGCCGGCCTGGTGACCCTCGAGGACCTGATCGAAGAGCTCGTCGGGGAGATCGTCGACGAGTTCGACGTCGAGGAGCCGACGATGGAGGCACTGCCGGGCGGTGCCTACCGTGTCAATGCCCGGATGCCGATCGACGAGGTCAACGAGCTGCTGGGGGCCAATTTCCCCGACGGCGACTGGGACACGATCGGTGGGTTCGTCTTCAACATTCTCGGACATGTCCCCACCGAGGGAGAGTCGATCGACCATCATTCGCACCGCTTGACGGCCGAGAAGGTACAGGGCCGACGCATCGGGCGGGTGCGGATCACCAAGGTGCCGAAACCCGTCGAGGAGTGATGCGTTCCGGGTTCGCCACCCTGGTCGGGCGCCCCAACGTCGGCAAGTCGACGTTGCTCAACGGCATTCTCGGAACCAAGGTGTCGATCGTCTCGGACAAGCCGCAGACGACCAGGACGCAGGTGCGTGGCGTCCTGACCCGTCCCGATGCCCAGGTGGTGTTCGTCGACACGCCCGGGATCCACAAGCCGCGCACGTTGCTGGGAGAACGCCTCAACGATCGGGCCGAGGACGCGCTTTCCGACGTCGAAGTCGTGGTGCTTCTCATCGATGCCACGGCACCCCTCGGCAAGGGCGACCGTTTCGTCTCCGGGCGGGTTCCTGCCGACTCGTTCGTCGTCGTGAACAAGGTCGACATCGCGTCCCCAGAGCAGGTGCTGCGCCAGCTCTCGGCCGCCGGCGGGCTCGAGAAGGCCGAGTACTTCCCGATCTCCGCTCGCACCGGTGCGGGCGTCGACGTCCTGGTCGAGGCGATCATCGGGCGCATGCCAGAGGGTCCCCAGCTCTATCCGGACGACATGGTCACCGACGTTCCCGAGGCCTTCTGGGTGGCTGAGCTGGTGCGAGAGCAGTTGCTGATCACGGCGGAGCAGGAGCTGCCGCACTCGATCGCCACGCGGGTGACGGAATGGGAGTGGCCCCGCATCCGCTGCGAGATTCTGGTCGAGCGCGACTCCCAGAAGGGGATCGTGATCGGAAAGGGCGGCTTGGTGCTGAAGACCGTCGGCCAGGCGGTGCGGGCCCAGCTGCCGGCCGGCGCCTACCTCGAGCTCTTCGTCAAGGTCGACAAGGACTGGCAGAAGCGCCCCAAAGCCCTGGAGCGACTGGGCTTCTAGATCACGCCGATCGGAGGGTGACGATCGTCCGGGCGGCGAGGACGGCGCCGAGGGCGGATGCCCAAAGGGTGAGCTCGGGCCCGGCGGGAACACCCCAGGCCAGTTGGAGGTCGAGAATCCAGGCGAGCCAGCACCACGACACGAAGGCGCCGAGGCTGAGCAGGACGGCCACCAGGAATCGGGTCGGGCCGACGGTCGCCCGGGCAATGAAGAAGACGACGACGCCGACGACGAAGCCGATCGGCGAATAGACGACGGCCAGCGCCAACCCGGGGGCCTGCCCCTGATCGCCGCGGAACCCCAACCACACCGGAG
>JBKJLN010000288.1:0-5567 GCA_046596935.1 Acidimicrobiales bacterium | reverse complement strand
CCGCGCCAACAAACGGGGGATCGGTTCGAGGACGTGCTTGCGGTCGTTGCGATAGACGGCGATGAGCGAGAGCTCCTCTGACACCGAGATGACGGGCACGTCGATCGATCGAGCCACCCGTTCGGCCGTGCGGTGGCGAGTGCCGGTTTCGGCCGTCGGCACGTCCGGGCTCGGCACCAGGTGCACGTTGGCTCGGGCGATGCGGGTGGCGTCCGACGCCAGGATGATGGCGCCATCCATCTTCGCCAGCTCGGAAAGGCGTTGCGGCGAGAACTCGGCATCCATGAGGAAACCGCCCGAACAGATGCCGAGCACCTCGGGACCGTCGCCCACCACGACGAGCGCACCCATGCTGGCCTGCAGGATCCGGTCGAGACCCTCTCGCAGGGGGCGGCCGGGAGCGACCGCGGCGAGCGCCTCGATCAGCGCCACGTTGCTGCGACGGGCCGGCATCGACCCGAATCGTACCGACCGGCCGGGCCCGAGGGAGCGGGCGGCGGCGTTCAGGCGGTGCCGAGGCCGGCGGCGGCGATGGCGTCGGCCAGCGAACCGACTCGGCGGAGGTGGAGGCCATCCGGCCCTGCAGGCGCCGACGCTGGAACGATGGCCTCGGTGAATCCGAGGCGGGCGGCCTCGGCGAGGCGGCGGGCGGTCTGGCCCACTTGGCGGAGCTCGCCCCCGAGGCCGACCTCCCCGCAGGCCACGAGGCCGGGCGGGAGTGCAAGACCGGTGAGCGCCGAGGCCAGTGCGAGGGCGACGGCGAGATCGGCCCCGGGCTCGTTGATGCGCACCCCGCCCACGGCCGACACGTAGACGTCGGCGCCGACGAAGGTCATGCCGACCCGCCGGTCGAGCACCGCCAGCAACAAGGACAGCCGGCCCTGGTCGAGGCCCTGGGCAGAGCGACGGGGCATCGGAAGCGTCGTCGGCGACACCAGCGCCTGCACCTCGACCAGGAGCGGCCGATGCCCCTCCATCGCCGGCAGCACCACCGAACCAGGGACCCCCGAGGTCCGGTCGCCGAGGAAGAGTCCGCTCGGATCGGGCACGCCTTGGAGGCCCTGCTCCCCCATCTCGAACAGGCCGAGCTCTTCCGTCGAGCCGAATCGGTGTTTGGTCGCCCGGAGCAAACGAAGCGCATGGTGCCGGTCGCCCTCGAATGACAGCACCGTGTCGACGACATGCTCGAGCACCCGTGGACCCGCAAGGGCACCATCCTTCGTGACGTGGCCGACGAGCACCGAGGCCATGGCCCGCGCCTTGGCCAATTGCACGAGTTGGTGGGCACATTCACGGACCTGAGCGACCGAGCCGGGTGCGGATCCGAGCTCGGGATCGAACACCGTCTGGATGGAGTCGATCACGAGGTAGTCGGGCGCGACCTCTTCCACGGCACGAACGATGTCGGGCAACGAGGTCTCCGAGAGCAGGAGGATGCGAGGGTGCAGGACGCCGAGCCGTTCGGCCCGGAGGCGGACCTGCTGTTTCGACTCCTCGGCCGACACCAGGAGTCCGCGAGCGCCGGCGGCGGCCAGCGAGCCGAGGGTCTGGAGCAGGAGCGTCGACTTCCCGATGCCCGGTTCGCCGCCGACCAGGGTGACCGATCCGGGCACGAGCCCACCGCCAACGACACGATCGAGCTCGCCGATGCCGGTGGGCCGGGCCGCCCACTCGCTGGCGTCGACCTCGATCAGCGGAACGGGGTGCTCTTTGGCCAGCCCAAGCGGTCGCCGATGCGCGTTCGCCGCCGCCGCCGGCCGCGCGTCGTCGATCTCCTCGACGAGCGTGTTCCACTCACTGCACCCCGGGCAGCGCCCCACCCACTGCGGCGAGCCCGTGCCGCACTCCGTGCATCGATGAACCGTGCGGGTACGAGCCATGCCCCAACCCTACGGAAGGGGTGCGACACCTTCGGGGACCGCCGAGGCGGCATCCGGCCGGCTGGCCGCGGTCTGGAGGCAATGGCGTGCGGAAACCGCCAGCTCTTGCCTCCAGCCCCGTTGCGGCTTCAACTCGGGACGCGGCGAGGGGGCCCTTTCGGGCCCCCTCGTTGCAATTACTTCGAAGTACTGCGGTACTGCATGCTGCCTAGAACAGTACGCTGAACGCTTGGATGCCGGCGGCTTCTGCGCTGTCGATCTGTCCGAGGTTCGTCGCCTTGCCAGTGGCAAGGTCAACGGCCAGGAGCACGCTGTTGGTGCTGCCCTCGAGCTGCCCGGCGACGAAGGCCGTCCCCGACTTCGGCGCAATGTCGAAGCCGAAGTTCTTGGACAGGTTGATCGGACGGTCCGTGGTTCCGAGCGGGCCAACAGGAGCGACAGTGCCGGCGTTGGGGCTGTTCTGCAGGAACAACGTGTCGTTCCCGTAATTGATGTCGTAGAGCGCAGTCGAAGGCGCTGCGGCGACATTGTTGGTGTAGGCAGCTCCCGCAAAGCCTGCCGGGATGTCGCCGTCACGCTGCTCGCCGGCGGTGGTGGTGTCGCTGTCAACGACGGGCGTCACGTCTGCAGCCACCGTCTGGTTCAAACGGAGGTTTTCGCCCGAATCCGAGATGACGCGGATCCGGTCGACCACCGGGTTGAAGTCGAAGCCGAAGGCGCTAGCTAGGCGCATCTGGAAAGGCGTCCCAACATTCGTCGTCTCTCCCGCAATCGTGGACTTGACCAGCTGCATGACAAGCGCCGACGGAGTCGGGTCTGTGCTCGACGTGGGCACCGTACCGACCGTGAGGAGCAGGTAGGCATCGGTGGTGCCGGGCCGGAAGTCGAAGCCGACGATCGGTGCTCCTTGGGTGTTGACCGTACGGTTGACCGATGCTGCGCCAATGTTCTCCGTGTCGAACACGATGACCTTGGCGAGCGTCGGCGTCGCAGCGTCGGCGGTCGCAATGGCTACGCCAGTGTGACCCTTCAGTTGACCACGAGCAGCGCCCTTCGGGAACGCGTCATTGTGCACGTTCACGTAGAAGCCCTGCGGGTTTGCGTTGATCCTGGTGATGAGCGCTGGATCGACGTCCTGGCAGGCGACCGAGGCGCCGTTCTTGTCCGGCACCTTCAGCGTGATCACGATCGGACCAGCAACGCCCGACGCACCCTCGTGAATGTGTGCGCCCGTGAGCTGGTCGACGTTGTTTACGTTCAGCGTGTAGCAGAGCTCGTCGTCGGTGAAGTCGAGACGGGCCGCACCACTCGCATCAGAATCACCGGGTCCGGGGACTTCCTTCTCACCGCTGAGGCGGACGAAGAAGTCCTGCGCCGCACGCTCGGTCGGTGTGAACGGGGTGACTTCCATGCCGACGATCGGCTTGTTCAACACGATGTTGCCGGCCGAGCCGTAGAACTCGGCGTCGCCGTAGCTGAAGATTCCACCGTCGGAGGCGACCAGGTAGTAGCCCTGGTTCGAGGCGGTGAGGCCCATGCCCACGACCGGCTTGTTCAAGGCGATGTTGCCAGCGGACCCGAAGAAGGGAGCCGATTCCGGGAACTTGCCGTAGCTGAAGATGCCACCGTCGGTAGCCACCAGGTAGTAGCCCTGACCGTCATCGAGCGCCGCCATGCCAACGATCGGCTTGTTCAGCGGGATGTTGCCGGCCGAGCCGAAGAACTCGGCGTCGCCGTAGTTGAAGATGCCGCCGTCGGAGGCAACCAGGTAGTAGCCCTTGCCGCTCGGCGTGCTGTCGGCGCCGACGATCGGCTTGTTCAGCGCGATGTTGCCGGCCGAACCGAAGAACGCAGCATCGCCGTAGCTGAAGATGCCGCCGTCGGTGGCGAAGAGCCAGTAGCCCTTGCCTGTCGGCGTCGCCGCCATGGCCACGATCGGCTTGTTCAACGCGATGTCGCCGGCCGAGCCGACGAACGTGGCGTCACCGAAAGCGAAGATGCCACCGTCGGACGCAACGAGCCAGTAGCCCTCGCCCGTCGGGGTCTTCTCGGCGCCGACGATCGGCTTGTTGAGCGCAATATTTCCGGTCGAGCCGAAGAAATCGGAGTCGCCGTAGTTGAAGATGCCACCGTCGGTGGCCACGAAGAAGTAGCCCTGTCCGATCGTCCCTTGCTTCGAGACCGAACCCTCGGCCGTCGCCGGGGTGCCAGGCACCAGTGTCAGTACTGCTGCGAGGAGTGCTGCGGCCACCAGGCCACTCACTCCCCGCCACCCAAAGCCGCCTCGCGGCCTCGTGTGATCGGTCATTCAGTTCCTCCTGTTTTTTGGCCAACCGCCAGGGCCTGCACACCTTTGTGCACGTCCAGTATGGCCCGGAATGGCTAGGCGGCCGGTGAACACCAGTCGGGGCGAAGGCCTACGTTTCCTGAGCGTTCAGACTTCTAGCGATTATTGACCTTCCAGATCCTGGTCGAACAAGACGGGTGTCGCCCGCCGACTTCTCGCTGGCAACCGCAGGATCGCCAGTCCGACCAATCCAACTCCGGCGAGCGATGCGACCACGGCCGCGGCGATGTTCCGGACGTTCGTCTGCTCGCTCGACGCCTCGAGTGTGACGGTCTGTCCGAGCGGGACCTTCCACTCGACCCGGGTCCCTTCGGCCTTGGGGGCGTTGGAAGTCACGGTGCCAGGAAGGCCGGTGGCGATCACGAGCCCGAACAGCTGATCGACCGGGGCGCCGAACCGGGTCGCGAGCTGCGTGTCGCTCACACCGAGTGGCTCGCCGTTCGGTCCGGCGACGGCGGCGCGGAGGTCGGGATCGGTGAAGCGACCGAGTCCGCTCTTCAGATCGACGGTCGCTCGGAAGGAGGTCGTCGTCTTCGTGAAGGTCCGACGCTGGCGAAGTTCGATCCCCTCGAGCGGTCCGTCCACTCCAGCGACATCGGCAAGGAGTCGTTCGCCTTCGGCGACGTCGCTGTAGAGGTGGGTCGCCGAGATCTCCAAGCCGCCGTCGGGAAGCTTGGCCGGACCCTCGATGCTCCATCCGGCCTCGGTCAGGTCACCGAGCGCGAGTCTCTTCTCCGGCGTCTGACCGCCGAGCTGGGCGACCGCGGCCTGATCGAGGTGGGCCGACACGATGATCTCGCCTCCGCCATGGGCGTTGGCGTTCACCTCGACTCGAGCGTCGACTCTGCACCCGCCGGTGAGCAGTACTGCCGCCGCTACAGCCGCTGCAATCGCGCCCCGGCGGGCGCGACAAGCTCCGTCCGACACGGATGGAGAGTACCGCCGCGCCCAGCCGATCGGTCAGCGCGCCGGCGCGGGAATCCGACTCGTTCGCGCAGTCCGGCGGCGGGGGACGAGCCGGGCGGCGGCCAGCGCGAAGGACACGATCCACGCCGCCGCGACCAGAGCCAGAAGGACGTAGACGAATGTCGCCACCCACGAGTCGTTGGGGCGGGTCTCACGCAGGAGATACCGGGTCTCGGCCTCGAAGGCCTGGGTGCGATCGATGGCTGAGATCTGGGGAGCGTCGATTTCGGGATCGGCCGGGAGGAAGATCGGGACAGTCATCATCTCGCCGCCCCGATGGAGGCGAACGATGGTCTTCCACGCACCGCCCACCGGAACGGGAGTCTCGCTGCGGTAGCGACCCTCTCCCACCTTGACGAGGTCGGCCAGGACCA
>JBKJLN010000239.1:0-5978 GCA_046596935.1 Acidimicrobiales bacterium | reverse complement strand
GCGACGAGTTGGGCCAGATCGACGTCATCGTGCGCGATCACAAGGACGGACTCGGGAACGCCTATCGCCACGGATTCCGGGTCGGGTTCGATCGTGGCTACGAGGTCCTGATGCAGATGGATGCCGACCTCTCCCACGACGCCAACGACATCCCCCGGTTGCTCGAGAAGCTCGATGGCGGCGCCGACCTCGCCATCGGATCGCGCTACGTGCCCGGAGGGGCGGTGCCCCATTGGGCGTGGTATCGCCGGGCTCTGAGTCGCTACGGCAACCGCTATGCTTGCTTCGCCCTCGGCATGTCCATCCACGATGCAACCGCCGGCTTTCGCGCCTACCGAGCCGAGGCCCTCGAGACCATCGACGTGTTCTCCACCCGGGCCAAGGGTTATGGATTCCAGATCGAGACGGCGTATCGGGTCTCGCGCCAGCGGTGCGCCCTCGAGGAGGTGCCGATCGTCTTCACTGACCGGATCCGGGGAGCCTCCAAGATGTCGGCCTCGGTCATGGCTGAGGAGATGCTCCTGGTGACGTGGTGGGGGCTACGCGATCGCCTCCTGCCCAAGGCCCGCCGCCGAGGTGCGCGAGTCGCTCAGTAGGGCCAGTCGCCACTGCGGTGCCCGAGGAGCGGGGTGAGGCGACCGAGGTGGGCGACGATCAGCCCTTTGATGGCGACGTTGCGGACGAACCAGGGGAGCTGGGCGACCTGGCGGGCGGCGTTGACGGCCCGGGAGGAGGGAGGCGTGCACCGGTACACCGCCATCGACCCATGGCGCCGTTCGTAGGTGAAGCGCTCGGATCGGAGGAGAGCGGTGAGCAACGCCCCGGTCACGCCGACGGAGCTGAACGAGTCGTGGACGAGCATCGTGCCGCCGGAGCGCACGCGTGCTCCCCAGCGGCGGACGTCGTCGAGCGCCGGCCCGTAGCGGTGGGCGCCGTCGATGTAGAGCAGGTCGATCTGCCCCTCGACCTCGGCCAACGCCGCTGACGAGAACATCCGCAGATGCTGGACCCGCTCGCCGACCCCGGCCTCGGCCAGGTTGGCGAGGAAGCGCTCGTGATCGTCGGCGGCGGCGGCGGCGAAGCCCTCGAACTCCTGAGGCCCGCGATCGTTGCCGGCGTGGGGATCGATGGCGACGACGTCGATGCCTTCGGTCGCCGCAGTGGCGAGCACGATCGTCGAACGCCCTTGGAAGCTGCCGATCTCCACGATCTTTGCCGGGGCCGACAAGCGCGAGGCCTCGTCCCACAAGCAGCGCGCTTGGGCCTCGGTCATCCAGCCCTCGACACCCGCAACGGCCTGGAGGGCGACGTCGAAGGTCGATGCGGGCACGGCCGTAGGATACGGCGCTTGCCCGAGCCCACTCTTCCGCCCGAGCCCGCGACTTTGCCCGATCCCACCACCTCGGAGATCCTGGCCGCCCGGGTGGCGGCGTCGGGCCTTCGGCGAGTGCACGTGCTGGCGTGGCGCGACCTCGAGGACGTCGAGGCGGGGGGGTCAGAAGTGCACGCCCATGAGGTGGCCCGGCGATGGGCGGCCGCCGGGCTCGACGTCACCATGCGGACCTCGTATGCCCAAGGCCGCGCCGCCAAGGTCGAGCGCGACGGGTACTCCGTCGTGCGCAAGGCAGGCCGGTATCTCGTCTTCCCGCGGGCGGTGCTGAGCGAGATCGCAGGGCGCCACGGGCCGTGGGACGCCATGGTCGAGATCTGGAACGGCGTCCCCTTCTTCTCGCCGCTCTGGACCGGCCGCCGTCCGTCGATCGTCTTCCTCCACCACGTCCACGCGGAAATGTGGCGAATGGTGATGCCCGAGAACGAGGGCTTGGCCAAGGGCGGCGAGCTGCTCGAGGCCAAGGTGGCGCCGCCGTTCTATCGCCGTGCCCGCATCGTGACACTGTCGGATTCGTCGAAGCGCGAGTTGGTGGACGACCTCGGTTTCCGGAGTGATCGGGTCTCCGTGGTACCGCCTGGGGTTCACGCTCGTTTCTCTCCCGGCGGCGATCGGTCACCGCACCCGCTGGTCGTCAGCGTCGGACGGCTCGTCCCGGTGAAGCGCGGCGACGTTCTGGTGAGGGCGCTCGTCATGGCCAAGGAACGTCACCCTGACCTCGAAGCGGTGCTCGTGGGCGAGGGCTACGAGCGGCCCCTTCTCGAGTCGGTCATCGCCGATGCGAATGCGTCGGGATGGATCCACCTGCCCGGACGCCTCGATGACGACGCCGTCGTCGACCTCTACCGGCGGGCGTGGGTGCTCGCCAGTGCATCGGCGCGCGAAGGATGGGGGATGACGGTCACCGAAGCCGGCGCGTGCGCGACCCCTTCCGTCGTCACCCGCATCGCCGGCCACGCCGACGCCGTTTCCGATCGAGAGAGCGGCCTGTTGGCAGACCCCGACGACGTCGGTGACCTGGCGGCGAAGTTGGACGAGGTGCTCGCCGACGACACGTTGCGCAAGGAGCTCGGCGAAGGCGCGCTCCGACGGGCGCGCGACCTCACGTGGGACGCGACCGCTCTCGGGACGTTCGAGGCGCTCGCGGCGGAGGCGGAGCGACGCCGGCACCGATGAGCCTCGCCTACCGGTCCTCCGGCGGCGAACGACGGACCTCGATCCTCGGCCACCTGCTGTTGCTGGCGCTGGCCTATGTCCCGATCCTTCGGACCGAGCCCGGGATCATCGCCGCCGACACCAAGAGCTACCTCTACCTCGACCCCGCGAAGCTGCTGTCGCGGGCGGTGACCATGTGGGATCCGAACGTCGGGATGGGAACCCTCACCCATCAGACGATCGGCTACCTGTTCCCGATGGGGCCGTGGTATTGGATCTTCGAGCGCCTCGGCTTCCCCGATTGGGTGGCGCAGCGCCTCTGGCTGGCGACCATCGTCTTCGCCGCCGGCGCCGGCGTCCTCTTTCTCACCCGCACCCTTCGCTGGAGTGGGGCCGGCCCGGTCGTCGCCGCGCTGGCGTACGGCTTCAGCCCCTATGTCCTCGATTATTCGGCCCGAATCTCGGTCATCCTTCTGCCGTGGGCGGCGATGCCGTGGCTCGTCGGGCTGGCGGCGCGGGCGCTGCGGCGGGGGGGCTGGCGGCACCCGGCACTGTTCGCCCTCGTGGTGTTGTCGGTCGGCGGCGTCAACGCCACGGCCCTCGTGTTCGCCGGCGTCGCCCCCGTGCTCTGGTTCCCGTTCGCCGTGTGGGTGAACCGGGAGGCGACGCTCGGGCGGGCGGTCGCCACCATGGCTCGCATCGGTGGCCTCACGGCGGCGCTGTGCGTCTGGTGGGTCATGGGCTTGGCCGTCCAGGGCAGCTACGGCATCCCTATTCTTCGGTACACCGAGACCATCGAGACGGTGGCCCGAACGTCGCTCTCCTCCGAAGTGTTGCGGGGCCTGGGCTACTGGTTCTTCTACGGCAACGACAAGCTCGGACCCTGGATCGAGCCGGCCGTCGACTACACCCAGAAGTCGTGGCTGATCGTCGTCGGGTTCGCCATCCCGACGCTGGCCCTCGCCGGCATGGCGGTACTCCGCTGGCGCCATCGGGCCTATGCGGTGTGCCTCATCGTGGTCGGCACGATCATCGCCGTTGGCGCGCATGCTTACGACGACCCCTCGCCGCTGGGCGGTGCCTTCAAGGCCCTGGCTACGTCGTCGACGGTCGGGCTGGCATTGCGCAGCACGCCTCGCGCCGTGCCCCTCATCGCCCTCGGGATGGCCCTGCTGTTGGGCGCGACCGTCACCGCCATCAGCCGGCGGTTCACGTTGCTCGGCACGGTTGCCGCCTTCCTCGCAGGAGGCCTCGTCCTCGCCGGCCTCCCGCCGCTGTTCACCGGCGACCTCGCCGTGGGCGAGTTCATCAAACGCCCCGAAAGGATCCCCTCGTACTGGCCCGAGGCCGCTGCCTACCTCGACCGTCGCGGCGATGAGACCAGGGTGCTGGAGCTTCCCGGCACCGACTTCGCGTCGTACCGATGGGGCAACACCATCGACCCGATCACGCCGTACCTCATGGACCGGCCGTACGTCGCACGAGAGCTCATTCCGTACGGCACACCGGGAACCGCCGACCTGCTGAACGCGCTCGACCGCCGGTTGCAGGAGGGGGTGTTCGAGCCCTCCTCGCTGGCTCCGATCGCCCGCTTGATGCGCGCCGGCGACCTCGTGTTCCGCAACGACCTGTTGACCGAGCGCTACCGCACGCCCCGCCCGCGCGTGCTGTGGGAGGAGCTTGCGACCCAGAAAGTCGCGGGTCTCGGTGCTGCTCGAGGCTTCGGCCCGACGTCGGCCACCACTCCCTCCGGAGGTGCGCCCGTCGTCGACGAGCACGAGCTCGCCGTCCCGAGAGGATCGCCGGCGCCACCGGCCGTGGGCGTCCTCCCGGTTGACGACGTCCCATCGATTCTCGCCACTGCGCCCGGCGTCGGGGGCCCGATCGTCGCCGGCGATGGCGAGGGCCTGGTCGACCTCGCCGCCGCCGGGCTCCTCGACGGTGCCTCCGCCACGGGTCCGATCCGCTATGCCGCCGACCTGGCCGGCGAGCGGGCCTGGAACGAAGCCTTCGACTCCGCCGGCGCCCTCATCGTCACCGACTCCAACCGAAAACGGGCCCGCCGCTGGGGAACGGTGCGGGAGAACACGGGCTTCACCGAGACCGCCGGCCTCCGCCCGCTCCGCGTCGACCCCACCGATGCCCGGCTCGACCTGTTCCCCGCCCAGACGTCGGCCGACCAGACCGTGGCCGAACAGCGGGGCGTCCAGTCCGTCCGCGCCACTCGGTACGGCAACCCCGTTTCGTACACGCCGGAGGATCGGGCGGCCAACGCCCTCGATGGCGACCTCACCACGGCCTGGCGGGTGGGCGCGTTCGCCAAGGTCGAAGGCGACCGTCTCCGCATCGACCTCACGGCGCCCGTCGACACCGATCACGTCCGGGTCACCCAACCGCAGGAGGGACCGCGGAATCGAGTGATCACCCGGGCCCGGCTCCACTTCGACGGTGCCGAGTCCGGTCACGGGGGGTCGACGGTCGACGTCGATCTCGGCCCCGAATCGCTCGCCGCTTCTGGCCAGGTCGTGACATTCGGACGTCGCCGATTCCGCTCGCTCGACATCGAGATCCTCGCCACCAACTACGGCATCCGGCCCAAGTACGACGGGCAGAGCGGCGTCGGCCTGGCCGAGGTCGAGATCGCCGGTGCGCGCGTCGACGAGGTCGTGCGGCTTCCGAGCGAGTTGCTCGAGAGGGCCGGTCCTCGATGGCTCGAGCACCCGGTTTCGGTGGTGATGTCCCGTCAGCGGAGCAGCCCTGCCGATCCGGCCAGGACCGATGAGGAGCCCTCGCTCCGCCGCACCTTCTCGACGCCCGGGCCCCGCCCCTTCGCCCTCTCGGGAACGGCCAGGATCGCCCCCACGGTTGCTGACGAGGAGGTCGACCGCCTGCTCGGGCTTCCCGGCGCCGCGGCCGGTGGCACCACGTTCCGCTCGGACGGGCGCCTGCCGGGCGATCTTCGGTCGCGCGCGGCGGCGGCCTTCGATGGCGACCTCGGGACGGCTTGGCAGCCGGGCCTGCTCGCACAAGAAGGTCACTGGCTCGAGGCCGAGACGGCGGCACCATTGAGCGTCGACCATCTCGATCTCTCCGTCGTCATCGACGGGAGGCACTCGGTTCCGACCCGCATCCGCCTCGATGTCGACGGCGGCGGTGGCGCTCTCCAAACTCGCGTGCTCGACGTGGGTCCGATCGCCGACGATTCCAACGCCGGCACGGCGACTGTTCCCTTCAGCTTCGAACCTGTCGCTGGCACCCGCTTCCGACTCACGATCGAATCCGTTCGGCCGGTCGCCACCCCCGATTTCTTCGGCGGTGCGCCCCTCGACCTTCCCGTGGCCGTGGCCGAAGTCCAGATCCCGGGGATCCGGATGCCCGACGCCGCCACGGCCGTCACGACGGAGTGTCGTAACGACCTCGTCGAGATCGATGG
>JBKJLN010000485.1:0-5439 GCA_046596935.1 Acidimicrobiales bacterium | reverse complement strand
GGAGAGGAACCGAGCGGCGGCGTCGCTGTCGGGTTTGCTGTCGCCGCGGAGCCCCTGGGCGCGACGCCGGGCGGCCACCGCTCCACGCGGCGGCATCACGATCCCGAGTTCCGAAGGCGAGGGCGGGTCGGGATCGCCACCAAGCCCTCCGCCGTCGCCAACAGGCGCGTCCTGGTGCCGGGAGTAGTCGCCCCGGTGTCAGCGGGCGCGACCTCGGCGACGGCGGCGACCTGCCGGCGACCATCGAAGCGCACGAGTTGCACCACGAGGTCGACCGCCGACGCCAGCTGCTCCCGGACGGCCAAGAGCGGCAGGCCCGCCTCGGCCAGCAGCACCATGGTCTCGAGCCGGCGGAGGGCGTCGTCGCAGCTGTTGGCGTGGCACGTCGTCATCGAGCCTTCGTGGCCCGTGTTCATCGCCTGGAGCATGTCAAGGGCTTCGCCCGCACGACACTCGCCCACGACGATGCGGTCAGGTCGCATGCGGAGGGCGTTACGGACGAGCTCACGGATCGCCACCTGCCCGGCCCCCTCGGCGTTGGCCGGGCGGCTCTCGAGCCGCACGACGTGATCTCGAGGAAGGCGGAGCTCGGCCGCGTCTTCGATGGTGATCACCCGTTGGCCCGGCGGAATGTGGGAGGCGAGTGCGTTGAGGAACGTGGTCTTTCCCGTGCCGGTTCCCCCGGAGACGACGATGTTGGCCCGCCGCTGCGCGGCGCCGGCGAGGAATTCGGCCACTTCCTCCGGGGCGAAGGCCTCCAGGGGCAACGTGGTCGCGGCGAACCGGCGGATGGTGAGACAGGGCCCATCGACCGACAAGGGGGGCACGACGACATGGACTCGCGAGCCATCCGGAAGGCGAGCGTCGACGAGCGGAGACGAACGGTCGACTCGGAGCCCCAAGGGGGCGACGATGCGTTCGATGCAGTGCTCGACTTCGCGGCGGCCGAGCACGAGCCCCGTTCTTTGGAGTTGGCCGCGCCGCTCGATCCAGACCTGCCCGCCACCGTTGACCAAGATGTCGGACACCTCGATGTCAGTCAGGTACGGCTCGAGCCTGCCCAAACCATCGAGGGCAGCAAGCACGGCCGCAACTTCAGCCTCAGCGACGTCATGTGCGAGGAGCGGGCCCTCTTCGCGGACGAGTTCCGCAATGCGCTCGCGCCCGCCGATCCGCTCGGCTACAGCTCGGGCATGAACCCGTTCGACAAGGGTCATGCCGCGGACCGGAGCGCGGAGGCCAGCGACCCCGGGAGCCGCGCACCAAGCAGGCCGGCGTCGACGCTTCGGGCGATTGCAGCCTCCCAAGGCACGATCGAACACACCGGCACGCCCAGCACGTCCTCGACGTCGGCAACGTCGAGGGACCGCTTGGCCTCTTCCACCAGCACGACCGCCGATGGACGCACTGGCGCCGCCAGTGCCCTCCGCAACGCCAGATAACACGGCCGAATCACCAGGAGTGAGACCACGGATGCCGCCGCGACTTCGAGGCTCAAGGCGGACGGTGGCCCTGCGTCGATGACGACTGACCGACCCTCCAGTGCCGCGAGCAGATGATCGCTGCGACTGTCGTCGCCGTTTCCTGCGCTCGGGTCGATCGAGCCGGCAGGAAGGAGCGACAGTCCGGGTCCGACCGCCAGCTCGAGTCGATGAAGCGCCGCTTCATCCCGCTCGGCGGTGGCGAACCAGTCGTGGATCCCCGGTGACGATGGCTCAGGAATTCCGAGCACCGTCGGGACGTCGCCCCCGGCATCGACGAGGAGCACCCCATCGGCGGTGCGGCGAGACAGGAGAACGGCGAGAGCAGAGGCCACGACGGTGGTGCCACTGCCCCCTTTGACGGACCAACAGGTGACGAGCAAGGAGGAGTCCTTCGGTCACCGGCGCGAAGGGCCGGGCGAATCGACGAAGGGGGAAGCTCCGATGCGACGGTATGCCCGATGGGGCAGTCGGGCAAGGGCGAGTTTCAGTTTTCGCCCCGGGGTGGTACACCGGAACCATGCCTTGGTGGCTCCTGCTCCTCACGCTTCCGGCAGCACTGGCGATCCCGTGCGGGATCTTGATGTTGTCGGCCGTGGCCGAGCAGCGAATTCTCTCGCCCCGGTCGTTGATCCTCTCGACGGCCCGCGCCCGCCACAACACCCCGGAGCTGGCGGAAGTGCTGGTGGCTCGCGAGTTCGAGCGCCTGTTGAAGGACACGCAGCGCCGCTAGCGTTTCCGGAGGCATGGAAGCGGCCTTCTTCGATCTCGACAAGACCGTCATCGCCAAGGCGTCGATGGTGGCCTTCGGACGGCCCTTCTATCGCGAAGGCCTGATCTCTCGGTCACTGGTGTTCCGTGGTCTGTGGGCGCAGCTGGTCTACATGCACCTAGGCGCCAGCGAGGAGAAACTGGCCCGGATGCGTGAGTCGGTACTTGCGCTCACCAAAGGGTGGGATCAGGAAAAGATCCGCACCATCGTGGCCGAGACCCTCGAAGCCGTCGTCGAGCCGATCATCTACTCCGAGGCCGCCGACCTCATCGAGGAGCATCGGCGGGCCGGGCGGATGGTCGTGATCATCTCGGCGTCACCGTCGGAGATCGTCGAGCCCCTCGGTCGGTATCTCGACGTCGATCGTGTCATCGCCAGTGAGGCCCTCATCGACGACGACGGGCGCTACACCGGAGAGATGGCGTTCTACGCGTACGGGCCGCACAAAGCCGAGGCGATGCGCGCCCTTGCGGAAGAGGCGGGGCTCGACCTCGCAGCGTCATTCGCGTATTCCGACTCCGCGACCGACATCCCCATGTTGGAGACGGTCGGCCATCCCATCGTCGTGAATCCAGATCGTGCGTTGGCGCGGTGGGCGCAACAGCACGACTGGGAGATCCGCCACTTCGTGCGTCCGGTACGGCTGCGCGATCGGGTGCCCG
The DNA here is from genome assembly GCA_046596935.1 of Acidimicrobiales bacterium. Taxonomy (GTDB): domain Bacteria; phylum Actinomycetota; class Acidimicrobiia; order Acidimicrobiales; family CADCTF01; genus DATLED01. The sequence goes on along the minus strand of JBKJLN010000485.1, from coordinate 2,524 downwards.
TCCCGCCGGCGGGGCCGACGGCCGCCGGCGCAGGCGTCGTCGGGGCGCTGGTCGGTGCCTTCGTCTGGTGGCGTCTCCGGACCCGAGTAGCGCTGGCTCCTCCTCCGCCGACGACGCTGGTCGAATCGCTTACTCGAGGCGCAGCTTCTTGGCGGCGGCGAATCCAAGACCGATGAGCACGGCAAGCAGGAAGATCTTCTTCATGGCCGCACCCTACGGCGCATGGCTCACCCGAGGTCCAGCAAGCTCCGACTGAGCGGTACGAGGCGGTCCATGTGCGTCTTGAGGAGAAAGGCGTCGATGCAGGGCTCGTCGGCTGCAGGGTGGCGCAGTTCCTCGCTGGCGCTGAACAGGATGATCTTGGCGAGGGGGGCCACAGCCTTGAGCATCGACGAGCCCTCCAATCCCGTGAGGTCGCCCTCTAGTTTGTGATCGAGAACGATGAGGTCAGGGCCGGTGCTCGACGCCGCGCTCAACGCGTGGGGAATGTCGGATGCCTCCGCCACGACGATGAAGTCGCCGTCGAGGTCGAACTGCAGATGCACCAACATTGCGAGGTCGGGACTGTCCTCGACCACGAGGACGACTTTCACGCAGGTGCCGCCCCGGCATCGACAGGAAGGCGGATGGCGAAACAACTTCCCGGTGTCCTGCGCTCGTAGAAGGCCTCGCCGCCGTTCGCCAGCGCCAGGCCACGCACGATCGAAAGCCCGAGGCCCGTTCCTTCCGAGGCCGACGGATCAGCTCGGCTGAAGCTCTCGAACATCCGCTCGACGAAAGCCTCGGGTACGCCAGCCCCGACGTCGATGACCTGTATCACCACGTGTTCTTCGTCGCCTTCGGCGGTTACCCGCACCGGCTCGGCGCCGTAGCGCTCGGCGTTCGTGAGGTAGTTGACGAGGATTCGCTCGAGGTGATCGGGGTCGGCGTGCACGGTCAGGCGCTCGTCGATCTCGATGTGCGCGGAAGACCCGCTACGGACCTTGGCCTCTCGCACCGCTGCGGCCACCATCACGGGTTCGGAACGGGCGGTCAGCGCCCCGGCCTGAATTTGCGACAGGGTCAACAGGTCGTCGACGAGATGAGACGCATGCTGCGCACCCCGCCGGATCGCCCGGAGGGCGTCGCTCCGCTGGGCGTCTGTGACCTCGTTGCCATGCTCGGTCAAATGACGAGCGAACCCGAGGATGGAAGCCAGGGGCGTCCGCAGGTCGTGGGACGCCGTGGCCACGAACTCGCGCATGGCCTGGTTGGTGGCGGCCAGCTCCCGTTCGGCGCGCCGCTGCGAAGTGACGTCGCGAATGACCGCGAGGACGTAGCGCGATGCCCCCTCGACCGACACGTCGGAAAGGCTCAGCGCGATGTCGAGGCGCGTTCCCGACTTCGTCATCGCCGGCACCTCGACGGCGCCGGCGCCGACCAAAACGGCTTCTGCACCGCTGCGATAGCGGCGAATGCCGCCGAAATGCGCGGCCTTGAGATCGTCGGGCACGAGGCGGTCGAGGGGCATGCCGAGGGCCTCGTCGACGGTGTAACCGAAGAGAGCCTCGGCGGCCGGATTCCACAGCACGATCTGCTCGGCGGCGAGGTCGGCGGCCACGATCGCCTCGGACGTCACGTAGAAGAGACGCCCGATGCCGAAGTCCTCCGGCTGCTGGCGAGCTTCGGTCTCCACGTTTGGACTCCGATCTGTTCGAGGCGGTCGGGACGAGTATTGCCTCGAGCCCCCGCGCCGCGACGGACGCCGGCCGGGGATCCTGCCGGCTGGCCTGCCGACATCCGCACCCCCTGTTCGTCTTGTCACCGGTGACCGCGACCGCTGCATCGAGGCCATCCGGTCGGGCTACTCCGACTGAGTGGCGACGTTCAAGGACTCGGGGCGCTGGCCCGGGAGAACAACCAGGCCGTGACTGTGGCCACGGCACCGGCCAGCGCCGTCGCCGCCACCACGTCGGTTAGGAAGTGCACGCCGAGGATCACCCGGGAGGCCGAGATGGCTGCCGTGTAGACGAAGAGCAGGCTCACCATCGCCTTGCCACCTCGCACACCGGCGGCCAGCACGAGCAGCGACAGGGCGAAGGCGAGAGCAGCGGCTGCGGTGGCGTGGCCGGATGGGAAGGAGCGGCCGGTCTCATGCGCCAACAAGGCGGTCGTCGGCCGTGCTCTCGCCACGACGACCTTCGCGATCTTCTCCAAGGTGGCCGACACGACGACGACAGCGGGGCAGAACGCCGCCAGCAATCGGTCGCCGAAGCGCCTCCACGCCCAGAGGCCGACAACGAGAGAGATGACAATGACGAGCGCGGGCTCCCCGAGCACCGTGACCACGCCGGCCAAGGTGCGCAAGGTGGTACCCGGCCTGGCATACAAGGAACTGGCCACCTGCCGGTCGACGGCGTCAGCGTGCCGGGCGGTGGTGTGCCAGACCAACGCGCCGAGGCCGACGACGAGGGCCGCTTCCAGAATGGCAAGGCGTCCCGCCACGCGGGCCAGCCGGCCTTCGACGATGGTGACAACCCTCGTC
>JBKJLN010000416.1:0-2955 GCA_046596935.1 Acidimicrobiales bacterium | reverse complement strand
CGGCAGGAGCATCCGTCGCGCGTCCATGTGGAACGGCGGGTCGGAGGAGATGGGCGGCGCAATGCCTTCGGGCGCAAGCTCGATCGGTGGGCGGTGGGCGGCGACGATGATGCTGCGAGAGCTGAAACGGTCGGTGTCGTTGGCCACGGCGGCGACGTCGGCGTAGCGGGTCGGCATCCAGACCCCGCCATAGCGCTCCGAATGAGGAATCGGGCAGGTCCCTCGCAACGCTTCCAAGATGGGATACGGGTCGGCCGCCCACGCATCGTCGGTGTGGTCGAAATCCGTTGCCCAGTCCATCACCGTCGGGTTGTCACCCATCACCAGCCCCAATCTGCGTCGCCCGACCTGTACGGGCAGCTGCGAGGTTAGGGCCGATCTGGTCGGTTTCCGCCAGTCGCGACGCCCGCTGGAACCGGCGTCAGCCGCGGTCGGAGAGGTCGTACTCGGCCAAGTAGTAGGGGTGCTGCGGGTCGTAGGTGGTCAACGGCTTCGGATCGACCACCCGGCCGATCGGACGCACGCCGCTCCCCTTGGTTCCGGTGGCGTCATCGCCCAGGTCGGCCCTCGCCTCGTCGAGCAGTCGGGTCAACCGTTCGACCACGTCGGCATGATCAAGAGCGACGTCGGTCGTCTCGCCGATGTCCGCTTCGAGGTCGTACAACTCGTTGAGGACTCGATCGCGCTTGCGCACGTGCAGCTTCCAGCGTCCCGATCGGAGGGCCTCGATCGAACCATCGAGGATGTAGACGAACGGGCGAGTCGGGTCAGGGACATCAGGACCCACGCCCACGAGCCCGGAGATCCGCTCACCGTCGATGGTCCGGTCGGGGGGAAGCGTGGCCCCGCACAACGATGCCAGCGTCGGCAACAGGTCCATCGAAGTCGCCATGGCGTCGACGACGGTGCCGGGAGGAATGTGGCCCGGCCACCGCATGAGACAGGGGACGCGTTGGCCGCCTTCCCAGGTCGTCCCCTTCGACCCTCGCAGCGGGGCATTGCTTCCCGAGCCGCCGCGGTTCTCGGCCAGTGCGCCGTTGTCGCTGGTGAAGATGACCAGGGTCTGTTCGTCGAGTCCCAACTGTCGCAACTCGTGGAGGATGACCGAGGTGGCCCAATCGATCGAAGCCACGGCGCCGCCGTAGGGACCATTGCGGGACTCGGAGAGAAATCGCTCCTGGACGTAGATCGGCAGGTGGACGTAGAGGTGGGCGAGGTAGAGGAAGAAGGGGCGGTCGCGGGAATGGCGGACGAACCGGACGGCCCGTTCGACGTAGCGGCCCGTGAGCGAGGCCTGGTCGGGTTGTTGCTCGATCACCTCGTTTCCGTCCATCAACGGCAGTGGCGGACGAACCCACGGATAAGTCACGCCCATGTCGGAGAGCACCGCTCGCATCTCCTCGTCCGTGGCCTCTCCCGGCGCCGGCGTCTGGCGACCCATGTCGTTGCTGTAGGGCAGGCCGAACCACTCGTCGAAACCGTGGTTCGTGGGGAGGAATTCGGGCTGGTCACCGCAGTGCCACTTCCCCACCGCCATGGTGGCGTAGCCGGCGTTGCGCAGCGCTCGCGCGATCGTCACCTCCTCGGGATGCAGACCGATGGGCCACCCGGGGAACAGAACCCCGCCGAGACCGCCGCCCTGTTCGCCGCCGAAGCCGATCCGCAGCGGATAACACCCCGTCAACATCGCCGCCCGGGACGGAGAGCAGACCGGGGACGCCATCAAGAAGTCGCTGAAGCGAGCGCCTTCCTCCGCCATCTGGTCGAGCGTCGGGGTGGCGTTCAGTGTCGACCCGTAACAGCCCAGATCGCCGTAGCCCAGGTCGTCACAGTTGATGAGCACTACGTTCGGTTGCGCTGCCCTCGGGTCACCGGCCATCCGGCATCGATACCATCTCGACGTCGGCGACGGGGAAGGTTGGCTCCATGAGCGGAGTTCGTGTCTTGATCGGTACTCGCAAGGGCGCCTTCGTGGCGACGGCCGACGGGGCCAGGAAAACCTGGGAACTCGAGGGCCCCTTCTTCGGGGGCTGGGAGATCTACCACCTCACGGGGTCACCGGCCGACCCTGACCGGTTGTACGCATCGCAATCGACGGGTTGGTTCGGCCAGGTGATCCAGCGGTCGGAGGACGGCGGACGCAGCTGGGCACCGACCGGCAACGATTTCCGCTACGACGGGGTGCCCGGCACGCACCAGTGGTACGACGGCACCCCCCATCCGTGGGAGTTCGCGCGGGTATGGCACCTCGAGCCGTCGCTCACCGATCCCGACGTCGTGTACGCCGGCGTCGAGGACGCAGCGCTCTTCCGATCCGACGACGAAGGCGCGACGTGGAACGAGCTCGCCGGATTGCGCGAGCACGGCACGGGCTCGTCGTGGCAGCCGGGCGCTGGAGGGCTCTGCCTCCATACGATCGTGCTCGACCCCCGCGACGCCGAACAGATGTGGGTGGCGATCTCGGCCGCCGGCGTGTTCCGCACCAGGGACGGCGGCTCGTCGTGGACGCCGGTGAACAAGGGCCTGCACTCCGATGGGATCCCCGATCCGTACGCCGAGGTCGGACACTGCGTCCACCGTCTGGCCATGCATCCTTCGCGACCGGATGTGTTGTTCATGCAGAAGCACTGGGACGTGATGCGCACCGACGACGGCGGCGACTCGTGGCGGGAGATCAGCGGCAACCTGCCGTCGGACTTCGGGTTCGTCATCGACGTCCATGCCCACGAGCCCGAGACGATCTACGTGCTGCCGATCAAGAGCGACTCCGAGCACTTCCCGCCCGACGGCAAGCTGCGCGTCTACCGCAGCCGCACGGGGGGCGACGAGTGGGAGGCCCTCACCACCGGCCTTCCCCAGTCGAACTGCTACGTCAACGTTCTGAGGGATGCCATGGCCGTCGACACCCTCGACGAGTGCGGCATCTACTTCGGAACCACCGGCGGACAGGTCTAC
>JBKJLN010000153.1:0-3294 GCA_046596935.1 Acidimicrobiales bacterium | reverse complement strand
GTTCCTGCGGGCAGTTCCGGGCACTCGGCCTTCATGGCCGTCTCGGGCTCGCAGGAACCTCAGCTCCCGTTCGAGCTCACGCACCCGGTTGGGGGCCGAGGTTCCTGCGGGCAGTTCCGGGCACTCGGCTTTCATGGCCGTCTCGGGCTCGCAGTCGAAGCCCTGTCGCAGCGCCTCGGTCGCCTGTTCGAGGCGGATGCGCACCTCGGCCTCTTCGATCTCGGACCGCTGCATGCGTTCGCGGATCTCCCCCAACTGGCGCTCGGAGGCTTGCCGCTGCCGGCGCAGACCATCGAGGCGTTCGGTGACCGACCGGGCCTGATCGGATTGCCGACGTCGCTCGGCTCGCAACACGGTCAACTCGGCCTCGACATCGGCGAGGCGATTGTCGACGAGTCGGGCCAACCGAAGGGTCGCAAGCGCCCGGGTCTCGAGCTCGGTGCGTCCACGCTCGGCTTCGTCTCGCTTCTCCACGTTGCGACGGAGACGCTCATCGACTTCGGCGAGACGGCGGCTCAGGAAGTTGCGGCGCTCGTCGAGGCCAGCCGCTCTCACCTCGAGGTCGGTGCGCAGTGCGGCGACAGCGGTCGTCCGTTCGTCGAGGCGGGCCCGGGCCTCCTGCATCGCTGAGAGCTTCTCCGCTCCCTCGGCCTCCTCGCGTTCGAGCGCCGGGAGCAACGCGTCGAGTTCGGCAAGCCGTTCCGACTCGCGTTGCACGCGCTCGCCCAACTCCCCGAGATGAGTTCGGAGGGTTTCAGCCTCGGTGGCGGCGTCGCGCGCCTCCGCCTCGACCCGCGCCAGCGCACTCCCGGCGGCCCGTTGGAGGGAGCGATTGTCCCCAGCGGCCTTTCCGACCTGGGCCTCGGCCGACCGGGCTGAAGCCGTCTCGACGCGAGCAGTTGTCCGTCGCTCGTTGGCGGTCGCTACTGCCGCGCTCGCTCTCTCTGCCTGTCGACGCGCCTCCTCGAGGGCGGCGCCTGTGGCCCCACTCCCGGCGGCGCCCGCTCGCCATCCCCCGGCGGCGAAGCGATCGCCCTGCCGCGTCACCACCACCAGGTTCGGATGGGTCAGCGCGAGGTCGAGGGCATCTGTCCACGAGCCGTCGACGGCAACCGCAGTCGCCAGGAGGACATCGAGCAGGTCTTCCACGTCGGGCGTCCGCGAACGCACGTGATCGCGCACCGGCGTGCCAACGGCCATGGCCTCGAAGGGAAGGGCCACCGCCTGATGGGTGGCGCCGAGCGCCAGGACGGCACCGGCCGCACCTCCGTCGAGCAGGTGGGCGAGGGCCCGGCGGGCCGACTCGACGCCATCGACGACCACGGCGGCGATCGCTTCGCCGGCCGCCGCTTCGAATGCGGGCTCCCAACCCGGGTCGACTTCGACGAGGTCGAGGAGCGTGCCGACGACGCCGGCCACATCGCTGAGCCGTTCGGCTCCCGCTCTCGCCCGCGCTTCGTCGAGGGCGAGCGCAAGGGCGTCGGCCCGGGCCGTCCACGAGTGGAACTCGCCTTCGACCTCTCGCAACTCCTCTTCGGCCTCGCTCTCGCGGTGCTCGGCCGTCGCGCGGCGGGCCTCGGCCTCTTCGGCCGCCTCAGCCAACGGCTTTTCGGATGCCGCGGCTGCGGCGATCTCGTCGCGCAGCCGATCGGCCTCGGTCGCCAGCCTCGCTCCCTTGGCTTCGAGGCTGGCGAGTCGGCCTTCGAGGCGCACGACCTCTCCCCCGCCGCGTTCGGCGCTGCTCCGGAGCGCCACCAATTCGCCGCGCACTTCGGCTGCGCCGGTCGCGGGCATCGAAGGGACGCCCTCGCCCCACCGATCCGAGAAGTCGGCCCGAGCGCCAGCCAGCGCAGCCTCGGCGTCGACCAGCTCTTCAGCCTGCGGAGCCAGGCGGGCGGCGTCGGTCTCGACCTCAACGAGTTCGTCGCGAAGTCGGGCGAAGTCGGCCTCGAGGCTGGCGATCACGGCCTGATCGACGAACGACGCGCGATCACGCTCGATCCCTCGGCGGCGTTCGGCCAAGACGGCGGCGAGGCCGCGCGCCCGTTCACGCAACGACTCGAAACGCATCAGCGACTCGGAGAGGTCGCTCGCCCCCTGCGCCGTGAGTGCCGCCTCGGCCGTGACCACGTCGGCATCGAGGCGAGCCAACGTCGAGCGCATGGCGCTGTTGGATGCGGCGAGCTCGGCCCGAACCGAGACGTTGGTCTCGGACCTGGCTCGCAACGACGAGAGCTCCCGGCCGGCGAGATGCAGACGGAGCACGCCAAGCTCTTCCACCAACGAGCCATGACGCCGGGCGGCGTCGGCTTGGCGCTCGAGGGGACGGAGCTGACGACGCACTTCGCGCAACAGGTCCTGCAGACGGAGGAAGTTGGCTTCGGTCGCTTCGAGCCGACGCTGCGATCGCTCCCGCCGCTTGCGGTACTTGAGGACACCGGCCGCCTCTTCGATGATGCTGCGGCGGTCTTCGGGTCGGGCATTGAGCACGGCGTCGATCTGGCCCTGACTGACGATCACATGCTGTTGGCGGCCGACCCCGCTGTCGCTCAACAGATCTTGAATGTCGAGGAGACGGCAGGGCACACCGTTGATGGCGTACTCGCTGTCGCCGCTGCGGAAGAGCGTGCGAGTGATGGTCACCTCGGCGAACCCGATGTCGAGCAGACCGGAAGAATTGTCGATGGTGAGGCTGACCTCGGCCCGTCCGAGCGCCGGCTTGTTGGCGGTGCCGGCGAAGATGACGTCCTCCATCTTCGACCCGCGCAACGAGCGAGCGCCCTGGGCGCCGAGGACCCAGGCCACGGCGTCGACCACGTTCGACTTCCCGCTGCCGTTCGGCCCGACCACGACCGTGATCCCAGGCTCGAAGTCGAGGGTCGTGGTCTCGGCGAAGGACTTGAAACCTTTGATGGTCAGCGACTTCAGGAACACTGGGAGCCGAGGTTACCGGTGCCCCTCGGGTGGGCCGGGGAACCTCCAAACGAGCAGGTCACCTACCGTGGGCCGGTGGGCAGGACGGCGCGGGGCAGTGGATGCACGCTCACCTGGAGCGATGACGAAACAACGGTCGAGAAGCGCTACGAACGGCTGGCCGTGGACTTCATCGGGCAGCGCCACGAGGGCTGGACGCGGGAATGGCGGGTCGGTTCGCTCCTGCGCAGACAGCCGGCCCCGGTACCGGTGGCCTCCCTGCTGGCCGCCAATCGCCGTCGCCGGGCGCTCACCTTTGCGGCCATCGATGGGTATCCTCTCGGCCCCAAGTTCCCGTTCGCCCTGGCCGACGGCGATCTC
>JBKJLN010000036.1:0-18807 GCA_046596935.1 Acidimicrobiales bacterium | reverse complement strand
CGGCGCAATCTCCTTGCCCTTGCCCAGCTGCGACCAGCGGGTGAGTCGGCGATGGTGGCGCCGCCGGGTCTGAAGGGTGTCGTGGTGGCCGAGACGGCGCTAGGCGACGTGCGCGGTACCGAGGGCTTCTTCCACTACCGGCAGTACTCGGCGCCCGACTTGGCGGCGACGCGTACGTACGAGGACGTCTGGCACCTGATGTTCGAGGGCGAACTGCCCACAGCCGCCGAGCGCGAGGAGTTCGGTGCCGACATCGCCGCCAACCGCCACGTGCCGAGCGACGTGCTCGACGTCGTGGCCACGATTGCTCCTACCGGCATCCCGATGGCAACCCTCCGCACGGCGTTGTCGCATCTGGCAGCGGCGGCGCGCCTGCCGGCGTCGCTCGACGTGCCACCCGAAGCGCTGCGAGCTCACGCCATGCAACTGAGCGCCGCCGTGCCGACGCTGACAGCCGCCATCCACCGCATCCGCAGCGGCCACGCGCCGATCGCACCGCGTGACGACCTCGGCCACGCATCCAACTACCTCTACATGCTCACCGGCGAGGTGCCCGACCCCGAGAGCGCCCGCGCCGTCGAGCAGTACCTCATCCTCGCCATGGACCACGGGTTCAACGCCTCGTCCTTTACGTCTCGCGCCGTCACGTCGACGGGCGCTGATCTCGGTGCCGCCCTCGTAGCCGCCATCGGTTCGCTGTCGGGGCCACTTCACGGCGGCGCCATTGATCGATCGCTCGAGACGCTCGACGCCATCGGGTCACCGGCACGCGCCGATGCATGGGTCCGCGAGGCGGTTCTCGCCGGCAAGACGATCATGGGATTCGGCCATCCGGTTTACAAGACCGCCGACCCGAGGTCGACGATGCTGCGCAACATTGCGCTGCGACTGGCTGGTGACCGCGGCGCGCTCGCCGTCGAGGTCGAGTCAGCGGTGGAGCGCTGCCTGGAGGAGCTGAAGCCCGGACGCGAACTGCACACCAACATCGAGTGGTATGCGTCGGTCGTGCTCGAGTCGTGCGGAATCCCTCGTGACATCATGCCGCCCACGTTCGCCTGCACCCGCGTTGTCGGATGGTGCGCACAGGCGATGGAGCAAGCTGCCGACAACCGCATCATCCGCCCCAGCGCCCACTACATCGGCCCGCCCGCCCCACAGCAGGTACCCACCGCGTGACGTGCGCCAGCTGCAGGCGACGGTGCAAGGGACGACGACAAGTCGCCCGTCGTGGCCAGATGATGCTGAGGCTGCCGCATGACCGACGACGTCCATAACTTGCAACAGAACGGCCACTCCATAACCCGCGTGCTCTGACTCGGTCACCCGCAACAGATCGGCGCTTCACTTCGCGCACAGTCCGAGTTCCCGTGCGGACAACGGATCGGACAGGCTCTAGGGGTGAAGGTGGTGCCGGCCGTGACCGTGGAATACGACCGGAGGCAGGTTGGTCGGTTATTCCTTGACGAGGAGCAGATCTGGGGTGGGTTCCGATATCGGGTGAACCTGCGGCTCGGCGAGGAGCTTCCACCGGAGGGCCATGTCTCGGCCGCGCACTGCATCGCGTTCGACGCTGATTGCGTCGTGCTCGCGAAGCATGTTGATCGCGACTGAACAATCCCTGGCGGGCGTCTTGAGCCGGGCGAGACCCCGCTCGACTGCCTTGTCCGTGAGTCAGCTGAAGAAGCAGGCCTGGTCATCGCCGACCCTCGCGTAGTCGCGCACAACCGCCTCGAGATGCTCGACACGGCGCCGTCGGACTGGCCGTATCCGTTCCCGGCGTATCAGGTCTTCTACGTCGCACGCGTCGTCGAACTCGGCGAGATCACAGCTCTCGACGAGTGCACCGAAGCTCGGCTGTTCCCTGTCGAGGAGGCCCTCGTCGCCCCCGGTTGGACGCTTCAGAACCCAGAGTTCGCAGCGGCTCTACTGAGCCTCCGACCGTGACTCTCCGCTCCTAACGGGCGCCTCGAACATCGGCGACGGCTCTCTTCAGACCCCTCGAGAGAAAGGCGCGTCGCAACCGTCTCCTCCTCGACCCCGGGCTGCGTGGGGCACCTCAGCCCCGCGCTTCGGCCAGCTGGCTGTGAGCGTCTCAGTTCACGTTGACTCGTCCGGTACGACGGATCGCGTCGAGGGTGCGATTGACGTACTTCCGGACGGACGGGTCCGGGTCTCGCCGCAGTGCCTCAAGATGGGCCTGAACAACTTGGGCGTACTCCCGTGGGGAGCCGTCGGTCATTGCGTGAACGGCGTCTCGACGAACCCCAGGATCCGGGTCGTATGCCAGCTCGAACACCCGAGCCCAAACTGGCTCGCGTTGCCGCTGAAGGCGGCACGGGCACAGGTGCTTCAGTGCCAAGCGTCGGACCTTTGGATCGTCGTCGCGGCTGTACTCGAGGAGCTGAGGTATCTGCTGCTCCGTGGGGCACGTGCCCGCCCCCGGGATATCGAGCCCCGTCTTCGCTATCGCCTGTGCGTAGCGCCCCATGAGGCAGAGGGTACGCACCAGCGCGACCAGACGTCGGGTGATTTGCGCAACCACTCGAATCGCTCCCCCCAACCAGGACCTCGGCGATATGGGGCAGTCCGAGGGGACCGGCTGCAGAGCGTGAAATAGTCAAAGTCGACGTCCGGCTTCCCCGGGTTACGACTCGGCCACGGTTGCGAGTAGCACGGGCTCGTCATTACCCGGCCATGTGGCTACGAGTTGCAACCTTCCTTCGACGCGTCGCTGGGGACGGCGGAACACGATCAGTTCGAATCGGTCGCTCCGCAGGGTCGAGAGTGCTGCGGCCTCGGAGGTCAGTTTGAAGCCATCGACAGGCACGCGATCCTGAGTCCACCCCCCTCCGTGGATGCGGACGTTGGTCGGGGCGATGTACCACCGGCCGTCGTAAACCGCCATGCCGAGTGCCTCGCCCTGTCCGGTCATTGTCACGGCAGCCAACATGGTGACGAAGAGTGGGTCACGCAGGCCGTCGTAGACCCAGCGCTTCCCCAGTACGGAGTGGTTCATCTCCGTGATCAGCCCGGCAGCCGCAGCGTCCAGTGGAGCTTCGCGATAGGTCAGCGGGACCTGAAACAACTCGCCGTCCGCCACGAACAGGAACGTCTCCATGCCGACCTGCCCGTCCGGATCGTCGAATCGATACGACCCGATCACTTGGATGGCGGCACTCGCGACCGGACCCCAGATCTGAGTTGGTGCCCAATTCGCGATGAGGTCTTCCTTGGTCGGCTTGATGGTTGCGCGGTGGAAGATGGCCATGGGCGGAACGTAGGGCACGTCGCCGGCCGCCGGCACGCCTTCTTCAAAGCGCCGCTCCGGAGGACTACAGATCGCGCGTACCGATTCACACGCAACGACCCGAGCAAACGCGCCCGATAATCGGCGCATAGCAAGTGGGTGGTCCCTCGGCAGGCCCGCGCTGGCGACCAGCTCCAAATGAAGCAGACGATGGGCAGTTGCTTCCTCGTCATCTCGGAAAGCCGTGAGACGGCGGTTTACGCAACCCTGAGCCACGAGCGAGACGGGTTGTCAGCTCGTCAAAGATCGAGCGTCAGCGGTACGGCGTCGATGTTTGCCGCTCGCCGGGCGGGTCGGGCAACCGCTTCGTTGGAGACGGCAGCCAGCAGCGACAACACCGCAAGTCCACCAAGTACCGGAGCCTCCGAACCGATGGCGTCGGACACGACGGCGACGCAAAACGGTGTCATCGCGCCCGCCACCGCCGACACCGCGGCGATGACGGCCGAGATAGAGCCGTAGTGCTCGTGACCGTAGATCTCGGCGATCGTGGTGGCGCGGGTGAGTGTGGAGATCCCGTTGCTGGCTCCGTACACGACGACGAATGCGACAAGACCAATTGCACCTGGAGCGACGACGAGCACGGCCAACCCGACACCTTTCAGGGCGAGGATCCACGTCGCCACCGAGACAGAGGCATGGCGGGCGGTCGCCCGCACGAACGTCGTCCGGCCCAGCACCTGTACGAGCCCGATGGCCCCGAGGGCCGTCGCCGCCCTGCCCGTCGCCATACCTCGACCGTGGAGGAACGCCACGATATGGACGGCGACGCCGAACGTCGTGACGGCAGAGAGCAGGTAGGCGAGGGTCAGCAGCCAAAACGTGCGCGTTCGCAGGGCGTCGCGCGGGAGGGTGCTCGGCGGAACGCTGTCGGGTGAGGAAGTGGCGGGGGCTGGAACGGCCCGGCGAGCAAAGCCGAACCAGAACGCCGGAAGGGTGACGACTCCAAGTATTGCGGCGAGGACCGCAACGGTTTCTCGCCATCCGAAAAGTTGTTCGAGCTTCGCTGTCAGCGGCCCAAAGATCGTGCTGGCCAAGCCGGCCAGCAAAGTCACTGTGGTTATTGCTCGCGTCCGTTCTGCCCCATGGAACCGCTTGGCCAGCACGGTGAAGGCAGGCTCATAGAACAGGATCGCCTGACATGCGCCGAGCAAGAGCCACACCGCGGCATAGAAGGGCTTCGATCGAGCGTTCGCCCAACCGGCAAGAAGAGCGACGGCGACCATGGAGCCGGCCAGTAGGAGGGGGCGCGGCGAGCGGTGATCCAGCCAGCGCCCTACGGGGATGGCGAGGAGCGCGGCCACGAGCAGGCCCCCCGAGAACGCCGCGCTCAGGAATGACCGGCTCCACCCCAGGTCGTCCTGCATCGGGACGAGGAGCACGCCGTAGGCGTAGAACAACACGCCGTAAGCGGCGGTCGTCGTAACCGCTAGCGAGGCAACGACGCGATCGACTCGGCCAGGCACCCGCACCAAGGAATCTTCGCCTTTCCGGGGCCGGAGCTCCCATTTCGGCGCACTCTCGCGGCCCTAGCCGAAAGGTGCCGATCCGGGGCACTGCATAACCGGCAAACCGAATTCCATGAGCAAGACCGCGCGAGCGTGCCAGGTATCGGCACTTCGAAGGCGGTCCATCGGCTGGTCGGACAAGAGTGTCCAGATGAACCGACCGCTGCTTCGCAAGGTTGACGCCGTCACGTTCCGAGTCCCAGACATTGACGCGGGGCTAACGTTCTACCGCGACGCTCTCGGACATGAGCTGCGATGGCGCAATGACGCGATCGGTCAGGCCGCGCTTTCGGTACCCGATGCTGACACCGAGATTGTTCTCACAACGCAACATGGCTACGAACCGAACTGGCTCGTCTCGTCGGCGGATGATGCTGCTGCAGAAATCGAGGCGCAGGGCGGCAGAATTCTCACGCCAGCCTTCGACATTCCGGTCGGCCGCGTGGCGGTGGTTTCCGACCCGTTCGACAACGTCCTCGTTCTCGTGGACCTGTCGAAGGGCACCTACGACGTCGATGACCATGGTGAGGTCACCTCAGTGACCTGAGCCGCGATGAGCAAGCGCGGAACCGCACGTATCAGCAGCACCGATCATCACTCATTGTTCTGGGCCGACGCGTCAGGGAACGGCGCGTCGCGGCGCGAGCCCCGGTCGCTCGTAGCCCACTGGAACTACGGTCCGAACGATGCCTGACCTGATCGTTCTTGCCGGGCCGATCGGTGCCGGCAAGAGCACGGTCGCTGAGGCTCTTGGTCGACGTTTGACCAGAGCCGGTCTGACAACCGCAATTGCCGACTTGGACGACATTGCGTTCGCGCATCGGGGCGAGGTCGACCTCGCCGAGTTCTGGCGCCGGGCGGGGGTGGCCCATGTAGGCCTCGTTCGAGGTTGGTTCGAAGCTGGCGCCGACGTCGTCGTTGCACACGGCCCGTTCTTCGAGTCCCGTTCCTACGAACAGCTCTTCGAGACAATCGCCCCTCCTGGTCGGGTCCACCACGTCCTGCTTCTCGTGTCCGTGGAGGACGCTCTCGAGCGCGTGACGAGCGATTCGGATCGCGGGCCACAGGCTCTTTCCAAGGATCCTGTATTTCTCAGAACAACCCACGACACGTTCAGAGAGCGAACTCCGACCCTCCCGCCCTCTGTGCTCGTGTTGGAGACCACTGGCACTTCTCCAAGCGACCTGGCGGCGCGCATAGCCGCCCTGGTGGTTTGACTTCCACTGGCGGCCGGACCTTGCCCGAGCGCCGATGAGCGACAAATCTCGAGCGCAATATTCCTTTGGATCCGCGATCGCTCACTCACGGATATCGGCGCTTCTCCACCGGTATGGCGCTCGTCCGGGCGCTGTGCACACCCGTCTCTGGAAGCAGATCGAATCTGGAGACCCGCTGTGCTCGATCGGTACCGCCTAGCCAATTGCGCAGAGCCCTCGGGGCACCTAGCTCTCAGCGTCTAAATGAAAAAGCCACCACGGCCAGCGCCGAGATCAGGAGAGCGACGCCTGGAGCCACGTGCCAGACGGCCGCCCCCATTGACCCCGCTCCCTTGGCGGCGTCCACGACCAACGGCACGTGGGTGGCGATCATCCACGCTCCGGCCAGCGACACCAAGAGGCCTGTCTCGAGCGCCAGCCGTGGCCGAATCACGAGCACTATGGCGCCGACACCGGCGACGATTCCTGGGATGACGTGATCCGCTACCTCGACCGCGACGCGGACGTTGACCTGCAGCCCGACGAGGCCATCGGTGTACGGGGCGACGATCGCCCAGACGGCGGCGACCAGAAGAACCCCTGCCGCCACGTTCGTTCGCCGGACTATTGGGAGTTCCCCGGCCCGGCGAGCCCCCGCTCGAGAAGGATGAGTTGCGGATCGTCGGCCAGGCGGGTCGTGTTGAGCGGAGCGGCAACGGCAATGATCGCCGCCGCCAGTACCGCGGGCCGTGCTGCGACCGCTGCGAATCGTCGCGCTCGGCGTCCTGGTTCTGCCCAAGGCGCATGCATGGGTGTGCGGGGAACGTCGAGCAGTGGCACCAGCGCGCACATCACGGTGAGGCTCGAGAGCATTGCCAATTTCACGCCGAACTCTGTTGTCTGAAACACCAACAGCACCGACGCCAGGGCCGCCGTACCTGTGCCGTAGAGGACACGGCCGCGCGAGGTTCGCGGGGCTGTCTGAGGGTCGGACATCATGAAGAAGACGAAGATGAAGACCTCGGGCGACAGAGCGATGTTCGCCCAATAGGCGGTGCCTTCGAGCGGGCCCTCGTGCCAGATGGCGAGAAAACTTTTGCCACTCAACGCGAGTGCGCCCACGAGTACGGCCAACGTGCCGAGAAACGACACGGCCATGGCGGACATCCGCACCGAAGGCAACACCCAGACCGCACCGGCCAGGATCACGACGTACGCCAGTGCAACCGCTGGTCCTGGCGGCCCCCACCACAGGTACTGAGGAAAGGCGTGGCCCGGACCAACGACCAGCAGCGTCCACACGATGCCGACATTCGACGGGTTGAAGAGATGCCGACCAAGAGGTCGGATGAGGTGTTTGGCGAGCATCGACAGCACGCAGGCCATGACGAAAATCCAGATCCCCCGCAGGCTCCACCAGTCGCCGTGGGCGGTGCCCGAGGCCCGCAGGATGAAGGCGACACTGTTACCCGTGAGCAGAGCGCTCGACGGCCAGACCAACAAGCGCACCCGGCGCCAGGTCACGGTCATCTCTATGGCTGCGCACACCCCGAGGCATACGAGGATCTGGGCAATCGACACCTTGAAGTCGAGCACCGTCTGACCGAGCACCTGCAGGGTCATGATGACGGCCGACAGCTTCAATCGTGAGTCGTGCAAAGTCGGCAGCGTGATAACCAACGAGCGCCCTCTGAACTGCACCGCTCGAGACCCCGGCGCGGGCAGCACCGGTGTCGTCATCGGCCGGATGCTTCCAGAGAAGCGGCGGCGTACGCAGAGTGCAGTTGCTCGCACCAGATGACCACGGAGCGATAGGCCGACAGGTCGACGCCAGCCGGCAACCTGAAGTTCAACGACCCCGCAGTGACATCGAGGTCGGCCACCGATACCGACGGTGCGGCCACGAACTCACCCGTCGAGCGAGGCGCGGCCAGCGGACTGAGCCGGATCTCGAGATCGACATTGGCGGTCACGAAGAAGTCGGCGAGCCGAAGAACGGCGGACCCATCGGCCAGCTGATGGATGGTGACAACTCCCTGGCCCTGCTGGTCGATCCGATAGAACGAACCGAGCGAGACGGTCCGTGAGTTCGGTAGCGCCGTCTCTGGCAGTGGATTCTCCTCGAGCGGGAGATCGACCTGCTGTTCGACGCGAAGTTGCCATGATCCGGTTGCCCGCACCGCAAGGGCCTGGCCGCCGGGAACAGTGGCGTAGCCCACATCGCTCGAACCTGGTGGACACGTCGTGGACAGGATCGGCTTTGGGCGTGCAGTGGACCGCACCACCAGTCGCCCGGTGCCACAGGTCGCGGTGGCCCGCCACTGGATGGCCGTGGCGGCGATGTCGATGGTGTGGCGGCCCGGCCCGTCTCCTGTCAAGACCGCCACCTCCTGCCACCACGGCTGCGACCGGAGACGCGTCAGCGACCCAGCAGGATCGTCGGCCGAGCGGGCCCCAGCAACGTCGCGACTCACCAGCGCCGGTACTGGTTGCGGTGGCGCACCCCCGAAGATGATGTCTCTTGACCCAGCCACGTTTCCGCCGATGAGGGCGCTGAGCCCGAGGAGTATGACGCCCGTAAAGGGAGCGGCACGCCGCTCCCTGTTCCCGGTGGACGGCGAGTCGGAGGCGCTCAGCGGTGGGCGCGACGCCGGGCCGGAGCCAGGTCCTTCCGGTCACTGCGCAGGGCGACGACGGCGGCCGCCGTGGCCAGCAGGAGCGCGAGGCCGGTGAGGACGAACGGGAGCACGAGCGAACCCGATTCCGGCGTCGTGCCGACAGAAACCGATCGTGGGGCAGCGACCGAACGGTTGGGCACTGGGGCAACGTCTCGGGGGGCACTCGACGCAGCCAGGGGCGGCGCCGATTCCGGGGCGAGAGAGCTGGCGGCAACGGTGTCGGCGGGTGCCGGCGCCTCCGGAATTGCTCCCGCAGTCACAGCCTGAGGTGCAGTCGGCACTGCGGAAGGCGCAGCGGAAGACCCGGAGGCCGGCGTGGCGGTGGGGCTCAGCGCCGCTTCGGCGGGTGCCTGGTCCGCGCGTGCGGCCGGCGGGGAGGAAGACGCCGAGGCCGACCTGGCGGACACCTCGATGGTGGTACGGGCCGGCGTGCCGTACACGGGTTCGCCCGATGCGTCGCGCTGCACGGCCACCAGCACGTGTTGGCCAGGCTGGGCGTCGCCCACGACGAAGTTGAAGCTGATACCTCCGGCAGTGTCGGGACGGCCCTGCCACATGAGTTGACCCGACTCGCCGTCGAGATGGACCTCGGCCTGGCCCGCGGCGTCGGCACTGAAGCCTTCACCGCTGCCACGAACCTCGGCTCCTTGGACGACTGCCGCCTCTTCAGTACGGATTTCGGCCACACCGGTGCACGCCCAGGCTATGGATCCGGCCACGAGCGGGGCCATCGCCGTCGCTGCGATCAACAACAGTCGAGCTTGCCTGGACAAGATTCCCCCCACGGGTCGAGCGGCTAGAACGGCACGGTACCAGCCGGGGACGAGCCCCGGCTGGTCACCGTGTCGTCGATTATGAAGCGATGCCCACCACGGGTCGCGCCAACTGGATGTTCCCGGTCGAACCCAGGAATGGTGCGTCACCGAAGGCGAAGACTCCACCATCGGTGGCGGCCAACCAGTAGCCGCCACCAGTCTCGGTGGCCGCCATGCCGACGATCGGCTTGCTCAGTGTGATGCCGCCGGTGGAGCCGTAGAAATCGGCGTCCCCGAAGCTGAAAATGCCGCCATCGGTGGCCACGAGCCAGTAGCCACGACCGGTACGAGTGGTAGCCATGCCGACGACTGGCTTGTTGAGCGGGGTGCCGCCGGTCGAGCCGTAGAACTCGGCGTCCCCGAAGGCGAAGATCCCACCGTCTGAAGCCACCAGTCGATATCCCTTCCCGGTCGGCGACGCAGACATGCCGACGATCGGCTTGGTGAGGGAAAGATTCCCGGTCGAGCCGAAGAAGGCGGCATCACCGAAACTGAAGACCCCG
Source organism: Acidimicrobiales bacterium (assembly GCA_046596935.1). Taxonomy (GTDB): domain Bacteria; phylum Actinomycetota; class Acidimicrobiia; order Acidimicrobiales; family CADCTF01; genus DATLED01. Next base: position 8,800 of record JBKJLN010000036.1, on the reverse strand, counting down.
CCGTCAGCTGCCACCAGCCAGTACCCCTTGCCGGTCGGCGTGGCCGCCATCCCGACGATCGGCTGATTCAAGGCGATGTCGCCGGTCGAGCCGAAGAAGGCGGCATCGCCGAAACTGAAGATCCCGCCGTCAGCTGCCACCAGCCAGTAGCCGTCGTCACTCGGAGTCTGAGCCATCCCGACCACGGGCTGGTTGAGTGCCAACCCGCCGGTCGAGCCGAAGAAGAGGCTGTCGCCGAAGTCGAAAATACCGCCGTCGGAAGCGTCCATTCGGTATCCGCCCTGAGACGAGATGCTCGGGTCGTCATACGTGCCGGACATGGCGAACTGCCCGTCCCTGAACTGGCCGAGCGACGCACAGCCTTCGGGGGCGAAGCAGAAGAAGTAGCCGGCGATGTCACCGGAGCCCCGCAGATCGGTGTACTCGCCGGTACCGCCGGTGATCGAGAACGTACCGGCCCACGAGACCTCTTCCGCCGAGGTCTTCACGGCTTTGGCGGTCCAGTCAAAGGTGATCCGTGCCTTTTCGGCATCGGGGATCGGGTCGGGCGTGTTCCGCGGTCCGCCTCGCAGCTGGCAGACCACCATGGCGCTCTTGCCGCTCAAGGTGAACTCACCGTTCGGTCCTTGGGTGGCGCTGAATTCGATCGGATGCATGCGAGTCGACGTGGGACTACGGCTCCCGGGCAGACGGCTGTTGTAGCTCGTGAGATTGGTGGCGATGTTGTTCACCGGAGCATTCCCCGTACACGGGATGCCGGCGTAGCGGAACGGTCCGCCCGGGTCGACTCCGTTCCACGGAGCCGGATTGGCCACCTGGCCTGCGTTGAACGGTGTGGTGTGCACCATCTGCATCACGCTGAAGGCACCGTTGGCACCGGTCGTCGCTGACGGAAGGGGAATGGTTGCGCCCGAGGGCGCCGGGCGGCTGAGGCCGCTGCCGGCTCCGATGTTGCCGGGCGGAGTGGGGTCGCTGTAAATGCCGGACATCGTGAACTGCCCGTCGCGGTAGTTGCCGACGCTCGCGCAGCCCTCGACGGCGAAGCAGAAGAAGTACCCGGAGATCGAGCCGGAGCCGGTGAGGTCCTGATAGACGCCGGTGCCGCCGGTGATGCTGAAGCTTCCGGTCCAGGTCATCTCCTCGGCCGAACTCATGACGGCCTCGGCGGTCCAGTCGAAGAAGATTTTGGACTTCTGGGCGTCGGGCGTGGGATCGGGATTGGGCGTCGGCCCACCCTTCTCCTGGCAGACGGTGAGGGTGTCGGTTCCCGCAAGCTGGAAACGGCCGTCAGCCCGCTTGTTGGCGCTGAAGGCCAGCGGGTGCGAACGCGTCGACGCCGGGGCGCGGCTGCCGGCGAGCCGGTTGTTGTAGGTCACGAGATCGGTGGAGATGTTGTTCACCGGGGCGTTCCCAGTGCAAGGAATGCCGGCGTACTTGAAGTTGCCGTCGGAGCGACCATCCCACGGCGCCGCCGACTGCACGGCTCCGTCGTTGTAGGTGGTGGTGTGCACCATCTGGATGAGGCTGAACGACCCCGTAGCGGGCGGCGCCGCCGACGCCGGCGTGGCTGTCCAGACCAACAGCGGTCCGATCAACGCCGCCAACACGACACCCACGCAGGTCTGGAAGTTCCGACGACTCGACAATGCTTGCTCCCTCTCCAATGTGACGAATCTCACAAAAGCCTCGCCATGGTACGACTCTGCGCCTCATGGCGCTGGTTAACGGCGAGAAGCGGAGCGGGGGAGGGAAGTCCGAGGATCTCCGGGAATGCCTTGCGGGAGGCCGCCAAGCAGAACCTCGAGGTCTTGCCGCTCGAGCGTCTCGCGGGCCACGAGCTGTTGCGCGAGTTCATCGAGGACGCTGCGGTGAGCGCTCAAGACCGACCTGGCATCGCCGTCTGCCTGTTCGAGGATGGCGAGGACGGCGCGATCCGCGTTGACGGCCAGCTCATCGGAGTGCTCGCGGGTCGCGCCCCCTGAACCTGGTGCCGACAGAGCGATGGGGCCGAGATCGCTCATGCCCAACTCGTAGACCATCTGTCGAGCCAGGCGGGTGGCCCAGCTGAGGTCGAAGCGCGAGCCGTCCCCCGGATCGGAGAAGACGACTTCCTCCGCCGCTCGTCCGGCCAGCGCGCTGGTGATCAACTCGACATATTGCGATTGCGTGGTCACGCGGTGGTCGTCGAGGGCGAGATTAAGGGTGCCACCGAGGTTGTGGCCCCGAGCGACGATCGAGACTTTTTCTACCCGGGTCGCACTCGACAGGACCCAGCCGACGAGTGCGTGACCGGCTTCGTGATAGGCGACGTGTTGTTTGTCGGTGGGCGTCAGCACCCGATTGCGTCGCTCGGGACCGGACTGCACCCGCTCGACGGCCTCGCTGATCTCGGCCATTCCGATGGTGTCGAGCCGCCGGCGCGCGGCCAGGGTTGCGGCTTCGTTGAGGGCGGCGGCAATGTCGGCCCCGGTGAATCCCGCAGTGCGGCGGGCGAATGCATCGAGGTCGACGTCTGCGTTGAGCGGCTTCCCCTTGGCGTGGATCCGGGCAATGGCCAGGCGACCGCCGAGATCCGGAGCGTCGATCACCACTTGGCGGTCGAAGCGACCTTTTCGAATCAGGGCGGGGTCGAGGATGTCGGCGCGGTTGGTGGCCGCCATCAACACGATGCGGTGTTCAGGGTCGAAGCCGTCGAGCTGAACCAATAACTCGTTGAGGGTGTTCTCTCCCTCGGCGTTGAAGCTGTTGCCGGCGCGTGATCGTCCGACGGCATCGATCTCGTCGATGAACACGATGCACGGCGCCGCCTTGCGGGCCTGATCGAAGAGCGTCCTGACGCGCGAGGCACCGACGCCGACGAACATCTCGACGAACTCGGAGGCGGCAATGGCGAAGAAGGGCACGTTGGCCTCGCCGGCCAGCGCCTTGGCCAGCAGCGTCTTCCCACACCCCGGCGGCCCGGCGAGCAGTATGCCGCGCGGCGGTTTGGCGCCGAGGGCGTCGTAGCGGCCCATGTTGACGAGGAGGTCCTTGACCTCTTGCAGTTCGGCCACCGTCTCGTCGAGGCCGGCCACGTCGGCGAAGGTGACCGGTGGGCGTTCGCCGGCGCGATACCGGCGTCCCGTGTTCCGGCCGGCGAATCCGAGCTGGCGGTCGCGCCCAGAACTCACGGTGTAGACGAGGGCGAAACCGGCGATCAGCGTGGCCGCCGGGAGAAGGAATTGGGTGGCGTAACGCAGGAGATTCTTCGAGGTCTGCGGGTCGACGACGACGTCGAGGCCGTCCACTTCGGCGAATCCGGTGAGCAGTCCGGAAGTAAAGATGTCGTTGCCGGCCGTGCTCACCCAGAATTCGCCGTCGGCGTCGGCGCCGACGAACCGGTCGTCCTCGACGAGCAGTGTCAGGGTGGCCACTTGCCCCTCGCCGACCCGCCGTCGTAGCTCGCCGACATCGAGTTGGCGCCCAGGAGTCTCGGGTCGCAGCGAGAACAGCACGAAGGCATAGGTCGAGACGAGGAGCACCAGGATGAGGGCCAGCACCGCCGCTCGGCCGCGGCGCCCTGACAATGCCCGCCGCACACGGCCCCACGCGCCGAGGTCGTCGTCCGCCACCGGCCCAGCGTAACGGGCGTCAACGGACGACCCCCGGTACGGTCCGGTCGTGCACGAGCGAGCAACGGCGGTGGAGCACTGAGACGCCTCGTCGTGATCGCGCTCGGCACGGCTTTGTTGGCGCTGGGGGTCGGCGTGGTGGTGACAAGTCCTCAGGTGATAGCGGAGGCCACCGTCGGCCCGCGTCGATTCGTGAACCCGGCTCGGCCCATCGACGCCAACAACTCGCCGTCCGTGGCCCGCAACCCCCGTGATTCGCGAACATTGGCGGTCACTCATCGCGTCGACCGCCCCCGTTTTTCAGCCGGTCTCCTGCGATCGGACGACGACGGCGCGACGTGGCGACCACTTGCTCTGCCGCTGCCTGACGGCCTCGATCGTCCGTTCGCCCCCGACATCGCCTTCGGACCCGACGGCACCTTGTATGTCGTCTACGTCAATCTCGAGGGCCCCGGGAACTCACCGGCGAACCTCTGGGTGGCGCGGGCTGCGCCGGGATCGGACCGCCTCGACCCTCCGGTCCGGGTTGCCGGTCGTTTGGCGTTCCAGGCTCGCATTGCTGTTGACCGTCGTGGAGCCGTGCACCTCACGTGGTTGGCCGCCACCGAGGTCGGGATCCTTCGTCTCTCCGGTCCGAGCGCAGTGGTCTCCGCCAGGTCGACAAACGGGGGCCGGTCATGGACGACACCGGTGCAGGTCAGCGACAACGAACGCCAACACGTTGGCGCCGCAACCCCCGTGATCGATGGACGGGGTCGCCTCGTCGTGCTCTACACCGACTTCGGAGACGACCGGCGCGATTTCGAGAACCTCGAGGGCCCGCCGTGGGACCGACCGTTTCATCTGGTGGTCACCAGCTCGACTGATGGCGGCCGCACGTTTGCTCTCGGCGCCGAAGTCGAACCCGACTTGGTGCCGGCCAAGCGCTTCATCGTGTTCCTCCCCGAGTTCCCTTCCATAGCCGCCGGTCGCGATGACGACCTGGTCGTCACGTGGGCCGATGGCCGCAACGAGGACGAGGACGTGTTCGTTCGGCGCTCGGGCGATGGCGGGCGCACATGGAGCGATGCCGTTCAGGTCAACGACGAACCCCTTGGCGACGGCACTGCACAATTTCTTCCGAAGGTCGCCGTCGCCCCCGATGGTCGGATGGACGTCGTGTATTTCGACCGTCGGCGCGGTGGCAAGGGTCTCGACACCGACGTGAACCTGGCGTCATCGACGGACGGCGGCCGGTCGTTCGAAAATCGCCGCCTGACCCCGCAACCCTTTGACGGCGGCGTCGGTCCCGAATTGGGCCGTCGCTTCGGCGTCGACTTCGGCACTCGCCTCGGCCTCGTCAGTAGCGACGGCGATGCCTTTGCCGTGTGGACCGACTCGACGCTCGGTGACGACTCGACGGGTCGCCAAGACATCGCCTCGGCTCTTGTGCAGTTCACGTCACGTCGTGGCGGACTACGGCCGTTTCCTGGTGCGGCGGCGATCGCAATCGGCGTCGGCATGATGCTGATCGGGCTCGCGCCTCCAAAGGGAGGGGTCGGCCGTAGGACGGCTATCGCGTCGGGGGCATCCGGGACGCTCGGCGATTGATCGTTGTGAGCAGCGCGTAACACGCAGCAAACGCGATCGGAACGGCCTCCGGGAACGGAAGCGAGCCGGTTGCCGGTAATTGAGGTCGTGGCCGGGCCTCGCCGGATCTGGCGGGTGCCGGCGAGGACGAAGTGCCGCCCAGATCCACAGGCTTGACCGTGATGGGAGCGGCGGCGATCCGCACCTTGGCCGACTGCCAGTACCTCGGGTCGGCGGTCGCCTGCGCCTGCTGTGCTGCGGTGTACTGCTGTTGCGTGTGCGAGGGACCCAGGGTGACCTCGAACTGCAGTCGCCCCTGTGCGTCAGCTAAGACGGCGGCCGGAGCGACGGCGGCGGTCGGTCCTGTCGCATCGATGTTGTAGCTCCGGCCCGGCTCGTAGGCAGGGGACGATGTCAAAAGGACGGATCCACTGCCCTCGAGCTCGAGCCCGTCGGTCGAGACCGCGCGCATCTGGAGAAACTCCACCACGCGGCGGCGGGGTTCGACGTTCCAGCCCCAGATCCGAAACGAGGATTCCATCGACCGGTAGCGGAACGTCGCCGGCGGTGGGAGTACGGCATCGAACAGCTTCTGCATCGATGGCCAGGCTCGCTGGAAGCCGTCCTGCCAGTGCCACCAGTTGTGCGCGCCCATCGGGTAGGTCTCGTAGAAGTACGCGACGCCGCTGGCCGTGAGGGCTTGGGCGAAGCGCTCATTGGTTGGCCAGATGACGGGTTCGAGACCAGGAACGTTGTCTCTCGGGCCCGGGCCGCCGGGCAGCCCCATGCCCGTGCGGAACCAGACCTTCGTGTCGCCCAGATTGTCGGCGAGGTCGATGGGATTGTGTCCTCGCTGGCGAACCTCTTCCGTCGCCCGCAGGCCCCAGATCTCGGGCGTGAACACCAGGTTGGTGCTGTCCAGCGCACCCGAAAAGCTGAAGGCCCCGGCAAAGAGGTCAGGGTGTCGAGCGGCGTAGCTCATCGTGCCGAATCCCCCCATGGAAAGTCCGGCCACCACGCGGCCGTTGCGATCGCCGCGCGTCGGGAACGACCGGTCGACGTAGTCGAGCAGCTGGACGAGGTGATACGTCTCCCACTGCGGCGATCCGTAGGCTCCGCCGTTGAACCAGTCGGTGTACCAGCCAGCGTCCGCGTTCTGGCCGGCGTCGGGCATGACGACGATCACGTCCTTATCGGCCGTGAACGCCTCGAGCGTGATCGGCCAGCCGTCCTGGTTCTTCGTCCACGCCGACGAGGTGTCACCGATCCCATGGAGCAACAACACCATGGGATAGCGCTTTCCTGACGCGGCGTACCCGACGGGCACGAGGACGCGAACCTTGGTCTTCGCCAAAGGCGGGTTGACCGCCGGGTTGGTGAAGGTGAGTTCGACCAATCGGTCACTCAGCCAGTTGACCGCGTCCGGGGTGAGCGACGGAGGAGGCGGCGCAGTGGCTGCCAGCAACGGCTTCCCGAGGGGCAGCGCCGTGCCACTGGCTGGTCGATCGGAGATCATGATGACGAGCAGGATCGCCATCAGCACGACCCCGAGGCGCGTGACGCCCCGGTGCGCAACGCCGCTGGGGTGGTAGCCGATTCGACGGAGCGTAGTTCGACGTCTCATCCCGACCGTGGGCGAGCCGGCGCTGCTCAACGCCTCAGTCAGCCCGTGAAATTGCCTGCTGTTGGCATTTTGCACTTACCGGTGCAGAATGGGGGTGACGAAGGGGGATGTCGGTGGCGCTTTGGTGGACCGTGAACATCGTGGGGCTATTGGTGGTCGCACCCCTCGTGATCTTTCTCGCCAACCGGGTGATCAGGGCGGGTGGCGAAATCAATGCCTACGCCGACGACATCCTCGTGCACGGTGTCGGGCTCACGAAAGCACTCGACCCGGTTCCGGCGCTGGCAAGCACCCAGTCTGAGGTGCAGACCATCACCGGTCACGCCGTCCGCTACGTCACTGCGCTCCGGCGCATCGTCTAGGTCAGGAGCGACATGTCTCTCGCTGCCATCGTGAGTCTCGTACTCATCGCCGTACTCGTCGCCGTGCTGGCCTTCTACCTGATCACGGTGATCCGCATTTTGAGCCGGGCCATCGACACCCTCGGCAAAGTCACCTTCGGCGTGCGGGCCATCGCATTCCGGACCGAGCCGCTCGGCCCCATCCTCGGCGACGTCAATGCCAACTTGTCGGCGGTCGCCGGTGCCCTCGAACAGCTGGTCGCCGATGTCTCGGCGCCGGCGAGAAAGGCCTCCTGATGGCTCTCGAGTTCCGCTGTGAAGACGTCGGGGTCGCCTGTAAAGCGGCGACCAAAGCCGAGACCAAGGACGAGCTTCTTGCCAAGGTGGCCGATCACGCCAAGAAGGTTCATGGTGTCGACCTCACCGAGACCCTCGTCGACTATGCGCTCACCAAGGTCCGCACCACCTAAGTAGGCCCGGGGCTGACCTGGAGCTGGTCGAAATTGTCGAGGGGAATCCTCTCGACGAGGCCACTTGTGGAGGCGAGTTCGAGGCGCCCGAGCGCGTCGAAGCCGGCGACCGTTCCACGCGCCGTGCCTCGCGGAAGGAGACCCGCCACAATCCTTCGCCCCGTAAGAACGCACGCCGCCCGGTAGCGATCGAGCAATCTCGAGGGGTCTCCGTCGACGAGGCCCATGGCCTCGAGTAGTCCCTGGGTCATCGCGTTGACGGCGACCTCGCGGTCGACGACGCCGAGCACTTCGAGGTCGAGGCGAGCGGTGACCACGGCCGACGCCACGCGACCTGGACCGAGCTGGACTTCGGCTCTGACCTGGCCGATCTCGTCCTCGCCGGCATCGACCAATTGGTCGGGCCACCACAGGCCAAGGGCCGGGTTGCCGGTGAGCGCCCGAGCAGCGGCGAGTAGGCCAAGGCCGGCGGCCAGCCACACGAGGTCGGCCCCCGCAGCGTCGAGGTCCGGTCGCCACACCATCGCCAGCACGGCGGTGCGCTCTTGCGGGTGGGTCCAGAGGCGTCCGTGACGACCCCGGGGGCTGACCTCGTGGTCGGGCACGACGATGGCGCCGGTCGGAGCTCCTTCCTGGCGGATCCAGGCGAGTGCCAGCGCCTCGGCATTGATGGCCACCGGAAAGCGACGCTCGGCCGGAGGAATCATCGGACGGCGTCGAGGCGCACGACCCTCCACCGGTCGCGCTCATCGATCAATTCGAGATGAGCGACCGGCACCGGGGCGCCGAGTTCGACCGGGAGATCGATGACGAGGCGAACAAGGGTCGAGCCGACGACCGTCTCACCGGCGCCTGCGAGCTCGTACCGCAATGCGTCGGTGTCGACGCCGATGAGCTCGGATCGCAAGCCGTGGAGGAGGTCGGCAAGAAAGTCGTCGCGCTCGTCTCCTGCGGCAGTTCCCTCGCGGAGCCGCGCCGACAGCAACGCATCCATGCCCCGTCGCGTGGCGACTTCGAGCACGGCCAGGCGGGCCCCGTCGCTGAGCATGTCCCAGACCTCGGTGTGCACGTTCCACGCCACGGCGTCGACGAACGTTTTGGCAGACTCGGCGGCATCGGCCCGGCCGGCGGGATCGCTCACGGGCGCTCGAATCCGCCGGCGATGAGGTGGTCGCGCACGAAGAC
>JBKJLN010000016.1:0-8905 GCA_046596935.1 Acidimicrobiales bacterium | reverse complement strand
CGTTCATGCTGCTCATGAGTTCGTTGACCATGGTGCTGGCGCTCGCCGCCATCCAGAAGGGCGACATCCGCAAGCTCCGGCTCTGGCTGTTGGCGACCGCCGCTCTTGGTGCGCTGTTCGTGACCGGCCAGGTCTATGAGTTCACGAGCTTCTACCGTGAGGGTCTGTCGCTGCGGACGAACCTCTTCGGGAGCAGCTTCTTCGTGATGACCGGCTTCCACGGCGTTCACGTCACGCTGGGGATCTTGATGCTGCTCTCGCTCTACACGCTGTCGATGCGGGGCAAGCTGGGTCCGGAAAAAGCCGAAGTGGTCGAGCTCACCGGTCTGTATTGGCACTTCGTCGACATCGTGTGGATCGTGATCTTCACGGTCATCTACCTGATTCCGTAGGGGCGAACTTCATGGCGACCAAGAACGCAACTCCGTCGAGGCCCAAGATCACCCGGACCAACGCGCCGAAGGTGGAACATCCCGCCGAGGGTGAGGTCGCTCACACCGAGCACCCGTCGGAGGGCCAGTACTGGAAGATCTTCTTCCTCCTGTTCGCCATCACCGCCGTCGAGGTGGCGCTCTATTACAAGAGCATTCCCGGGGTGAACCTGAACAACGCCGCCCTCGGGATCCTGGCCATCGCCAAGTTCGTGGTCGTCGTCGGCTACTTCATGCACCTCAAGTTCGACAACCGAATCCTCCGTCGGCTGTTTGTCACCGGGCTGGTCCTGGCCATCTTCTGTTACATGGTGTTCCTGTTGAGCATGGGCGTCTTCATCAGCCCGCCCGACGCCCGGCCGTAGCCGGGCCCGCATGATCCTCGTCGCCGACGCCGTCCGGGGAATCGACCCCTGGGCGATCCACGCCCATTACGACGTGATCGCCGTGGTGGCATCGCTCGTCGTCGCCTACACCGTGGCGCTGCGGCGTCTCGGCCCGAGGCTGGCGCCAGCAGGCCAGCCGATCGTGACGAGGCGCCAGCTGATCCAGTTCGGATCGGGCGCGTTGTTGCTCTTCGTGTTCGCCTTCTCGCCGATCCACGACATCGCCGAGGACTACCTCTTCAGCGTGCACATGCTGCAGCACACCGTCTTCAGCCTGGTCATGACCGCCCTGCTCCTCCTCGGAACCCCCGCGTGGCTGTTGAGCTGGGTGATTCGGCCCGCCGTGCCCCTCCTGCGCAAGCTCACCCGGCCCATCCCGGCGACATTGCTCTTCAACGGATTCATCGCCGTTTCCCATGCGGCCGTCTGGGTGAACTACACCGTGACCCACGAGCCCGCCCACTTCGCCGCCCACGTCGGCCTCGTGTTGGTCTCGGCGGTGATGTGGCTACCCATCCTCCATCGACTGCCGGAGCTTCCTCCCATGTCGGCGCCGGTGCGGATGGTGTATCTCTTCATGCAGTCGGTGCTGCCGAACGTGCCGACAGCCTTCCTCGTCTTCGCCGAAACGGGCGTCTACTCCTGGTACGTCAAGGCGCCGCGGGTGTTCGGCATCGGGGTCGTCGAGGATCAGCAGACCGCCGGGGCCATCATGAAGGTCGGCGGCACCATGATCATCTGGACGACCATCGTGGTCATGTTCTTCCGGTGGTACTCCGAGAGCGAACGGGACCAGGGAGACGTGCTCACCTGGGACGACGTCGAACGGGATTTCGCCAGCACCCCGGCGCCCAGCGAGGTCGAGGTCTAACGCTCGTCGGGATTCGAAGCGTCCCGGAGGTCGATCGCCGGTCGATGGCCGTTCAAGACCTCGTTGCCCCGAGCCAGACGCTCATCGATCTCCAGCAGGAGGTCCCTCGACGACTTCACCTGCTCCACGCTCGTCATGAGCGTCTGATCGACGGTCTCGTTGACGGGGCGGGGTTCCACACTCCAGGTGTTGCCAATGAACGCCGTTCCCGAAACACGGGTTCACGTTTCGGCCGCGTCACTCCCAGTTGAAGCGGGACGCAGCCACCACAGGGGCGGCGGCCGCCCAGACGGCCAGAACCACCCAGGCGCCGACCGAGATCGCCTGACCGGAGAAGGCCGCCCGCAGGATCTGGGTCAGCGCGCCCGACGGAAGGAGACGGGCGACGGCGGCGACGGCGCCCGGCAGACGGTCGAGGTCGATGAGCATGCCCGAGAGCAGGAGCAGGACGAGGTAGAGCCCGTTGGCGGCGGCCAGCGTGGTGAGTGCCGGGAGCGTGCCCGCCATGAGCAGGCCAAGACCGGCGAAGGCGACGGTCGCCAACACGATGGCCACGATGCCGGTGAGCGGATGGGCGTCGCCGAAGCGATATCCCAACGCCAGCGCCTCGACCGACAGAACGACGAACTGGATGACCTCGATGGCCACGACGCCGACGATCTTGGCGGCGAGCAGGCGAGGTCGTCCGAGTGGCGTCGTCCCGAGGCGCTTCAGTACGCCGTACTGGCGCTCGAAGCCGGTGGCGATGGCCGTGCTCACCATGGCCGTCGACATCACCGCCAGCGCCAGGATCCCGGGAAAGAGGAAACGCACGGGTTTCCCCGATCCGGTCGGGAGCACGTCGACGAGCGAGAAGAACCCGAGCAGCAACACCGGGATGCCGAGCGCCAGCAGCACCGACTCCCCACGCCGCAGGGTCATCCGCAACTCCGCTTTCGACTGGGCCACGAGTGCCCTCACGATCTCGTGGTCCCTTCTGGTCGTCCCGGCCGCCTTCGTGGTCGCTTCCGGTCGCCAGAAGGGACCACCGAACCGGCCTCGGCGGCGGCAGACGATCCGGATCCGGTGAGGCGGAGGAAGACGTCCTCGAGGCTCTGGCGGCCGGCACGGAGGTCGTCGAGGGGGAGGTCGTTCTCGGCCAACCACGCCGTGATCGCCGCCACCAGCTGCGGAGTGCCCGAGCCGTCGACCCGGTACTCGCCCGGATGGTCCTCGATGACGGGTACCCCTAAGCGGGCACCGAGGGCCGACGTGTCGAGGGCAGGAGGCGCGCCGAAGCGCACCTCTGCGCCTCCGCCACCTCGCAGCTCGGATGGAGTGCCGTCGGCCACGACCCGGCCGTGGTCGAGAATCACCACGCGGTCGGCCAGGTGCTCGGCCTCGACGAGTTCGTGGGTGGTGATCACGATGCAGGCCCCATCGGTGCGGAGCTGCCGGATGACGTCGCGAATGACCAACCGGCCCTGGGGGTCGATGCCGGCGGTGGGCTCGTCGAGGAAGGCGACGTCGGGCCGACCCACCAGGGCGAGAGCGAGGCTGAGGCGCTGCTGCTCGCCCCCCGAGAGGCGCCGCCACGGCGTGGTGGCCACCGCACCGAGGCCCACCCGTTCGAGGAGAGTGTCGACCGGCTCGGGGTCGTCGTAGTAACTGGCGAACAGGGTGAGCGCTTCCCGGGCGCCCATCCCCGGATAGACCCCGCCGGTCTGCAACATCACGCCGACCCGCGGGCGGAGCGCAGTTGCGTCGGCAACCGGATCGCGGCCGAGCACCCGCACGTGGCCGCCGGCCGGGCGTCGGTAGCCCTCGAGGGTCTCGACGGTCGAGGTCTTGCCGGCGCCGTTGGGGCCGAGCAGGGCGACGACCTGGGAATGGTCGGCGGAGAACGACGCTCCGTCGACGGCAGTGACGTCGCCGTAGCGCACCACCAGCTCGGAAACCTCGACAGCGGGCACGGCTGCGCACGCTACTTTCGGTTGATGATCGACATCCGCCGGGTCCGTGCCGATCTCGACGGCGTCAAGACGGCCATGGCGCGCCGCCACGATCCCGCGCTCCTCGACGACCTCGACCGGCTCGCCGCCCTCGACGGCGAGGTCCGGGTCATCGGATCGAAGCGCGATGAGCTCCGGGCCCAGGTGAATGCGGCGTCGAAGGAAGTCGGCCAGGCCTACAAGGCCGGCGACCGGGCGCGAGGTGACGCCCTCAAGGACGAGAGCCGTCGCAAGGGCGACGAGGAGCGGGCCCTGTCACTCGAGGCCGACGGGCTGCAGGACCAGTTGCGAGACCTTCTGCTCCGCCTGCCGAACCTGCCCGACCCCTCGGCTCCCGACGGCGCAGGAGAGGACGACAACGTCGTCGTCCGCACCGAGAACTTCGACGCCGCGGCCTACGAGGATCATCAGTGCGTGCCCCATTGGGAGACGGGGGCCGAGCTCGGCATCCTCGACCTCGAGAGCGGCGCCAAGATCTCGGGATCGATGTTCGCCGTGCTGCGGGGCGGGGGCGCCACCCTCGCCCGGGCGCTGTGCCAGTTGGCCCTCGACCGCAACGCCGATGCCTACGAGGAGATCCGCCCGCCGACGCTCGTGCGCACCGAGACCCTCACCGCCAGCGGCCAGTTGCCCAAGTTCGCTGACGAGGCGTATGCCGTCGAGCGTGACGACCTCTGGGTGATCCCGACGGCGGAGGTGCCACTGACCTCGCTGTATCGCGACGACGTCCTCGACGAGGCCGACCTCCCCAAACGCATGATGGCCTTCAGCTCGTGCCTTCGTCGCGAAGCGGGGGCGGCGGGGCGCGACACACGGGGTCTCCTGCGTCTCCACGAATTCGACAAGGTCGAACTCCTGGCCCTGACCACCCCAGAGCAGGCGCCAGCGATGTTGGACGAGATCGTCGGACGGGCCGAGGCCCTTCTGGCCGAGCTCGGGCTCGCCTATCGCGTGCTCGAGATCTGCGCCGGTGACTTCGGCCAGACCCATGCCCGCTCGATCGACCTGGAGGTCTACGCCCCCGGTGTCGCCAAGTGGCTCGAGGTCAGCTCGATCAGCTGGTTCAGCGACTACCAGGCGAGGCGGGCCAACATCCGGTATCGGCCTCGAGCCGCGGTCAGCGGCACCGAGCTCGTGCACACCCTCAACGGGAGCGGATTGGCCGTGCCGCGCGTGTTGGCCGCCATCCTCGAGACCCATCGCCAGCCCGACGGATCGGTACGGATTCCCGAGGCGCTGCGGCCCTACTGCCGGGGGATGGAAGAGCTCTCGAAGAGCTCGCGCGCCCTCGGGTAGTCGGCTTTCCCGTTGGGGGCCCGGGGTACCTCGGCTACGACGACGACTTGGCGGGGCAGCTTGTAGCTCGAGAGCTGGTCGCGCACGCCCTCGACGATCGAGCCCGGATCGACCGAACCCGCGCCCGGCGCGAGTGAGGCGACGGCCACGATCCGCTGGCCGAAGCGCTCGTCGGGGATGCCGAACACGAGGGCGTCCTCGACCGCCGCGTGGCGCTTCAAGACCTCCTCGACCTCCTCGGGGAACACCTTCTCCCCGCCGGTGTTGATGCACTGCGACCCTCGTCCGAGCAGGGTGATGAGCCCGTCGGTCTCGACGGTCGCCCAGTCGCCGGGGATCGAATAGCGCACCCCGCCGATCTCCTGGAAGGTCTTGGCCGTCTTCGCCTCGTCGTGGAAGTAGCCATCGGGGATCGAGCCGCCGATGGCGACCATGCCGGTCTCGCCCGAGCCGGGCTGCACTTCGCGGCCATCCTCGGTGAGCACTTTCACGCCCGGGTTGGGAATGAACCGGCCGGTCGGGGCCGGATGTTCCTTCGTCGAGACGGAGATGCCCATGGCGCCCTCGGTGGCGGCGATGTAATCGATGATGGTGCAGGCCTCGAGATGTTCGAGGAGGCCGCGCTTGATCTCGGCCGAGAACATGGCCCCGGACGAGAGCATGAGCATCAGCGAGCTCAAGTCGCGGGCCGGTCCTTCGTCGAGGGCGCGCAGCAAGGGTCGGGCGAAGGCGTCGCCGACGATGGTGACGCCGTTCACCGATTCGCGCTCGACGGTCGACCACAACTCGTCGACGTCGAGGCCCCGCCCTTCGAGGAGGACGATCCGACCGCCGAAGGTCATCGCCGGCAGGGCGCCGATGCCCATGCCGGTGCCGTGCATGAGGGGGCACGCCGGCATCGACGCGTATTGCCGGCCCTCGTCGACCAGCAGCTTGACCGTCGGGATGATCTCGTCGGGCTCGGCGAGCGGCGCCATCCCCAAGACGAGGGGCACCGATGCCAGGAAGGTGTCGACGGTGCCGTGCACGCGGGTCATCACACCCTTGGGCATGCCCGTGGTGCCACCGGTGTAGGTCATGAGGATGTCGTCGCCGCTGCGGACGATCCGGGGTGCGGGGTCGTGGCCGGCAACGACGTCTTCGTACCGGCTGGCGATGCCGCTGCGCCGATCATCGTCGGCGACCTCGACGAAGAGCTTGACGTTCTTGGCCCGATCGGCGATCCGCTCGACCCGCTCGCCGAGGCTCGAGTGGAAGAGCAGCACCTCGGACTCGGAGTTCTCGAGCAGGTACAGCAACTCGTCATCGAGGTAGCGGTAGTTGACGTTGACCGGAATGGCCCGCAACTTCATGGCGGCCCAGAAGCTCTCGAGGTACTCGGGCGAGTTGTAGAGGTACTGGGCGACCTTCGAACCGGGTCCGACGCCGGCATCGGCCAGCGCCGTAGCCACGCGCGACGACCGGTCGTCGAAGGCCGACCACGTCCGTCTGGTCGCCCCTTGCACGACTGCGGGTGCATCGCCGATGGCGTCGGCCACCGCTTCCCAGATACTCGCCAGATTGCGTTCGAGGGCCATGCTCGGGACTGTACGGGCTTCGGGGCTACCGTCGCCGCCGATGGGCACCGGCCACCACCACAGCTCTGGCGCCGACGACCGACCCGCGTCCCCGAGGGTCCACCGCATCCTGCTGGTCTGCCTCGCCCCATTCATCCTGGCCACGTTCATCGGCCTCGTGGCCCTCTGGCCGGATGCGCAGCCTCCCGGATCGAACGCCCTCAGCCTCGGGTTCGATGCCGACCTCCTCAACGGACGCGTCCAGGCCGAGCGCCTTGCCCCCTGTGCGGCGACGGCGCCCGATGCCAACATCGACTGTCGGGTCTACGACATCGAGATGGAGGAGGGCCCGGACCGAGGAAGGGTGATCCCGCTCGAGCTCCAGGACTCGCCCACCTCGGTGCAACTCGACCCGGGCGACCGCGTCGTCCTCGCCCGCGCCGCCCAGCCGGACGTACCCGAGGACCTTCGCTACACGTTCGCCGATTATCAGCGAAAGCGACCACTGCTGCTGCTGACCGCACTGTTCGTCGGCGCCGTCATCGCCCTCGGCCGGTGGCGGGGCTTCTTCGCCCTCGCCGGGCTCGTGCTCAGCCTGGCGGTGCTCGTGAAGTTCGTGCTGCCCTCGATCCTCGACGGGAACAACGCGGTCGCAGTCGCCCTCGTGGGCGCATCGGTGATCATGCTGGCCTCGCTCTACCTCTCCCACGGGTTCAACGACCGCACGACCACGGCGGTGCTCGGCACCCTCGTCAGCCTCGGGCTCACCGGCGGCCTGGCGGTCCTGTTCATTCGCCTCACCGAACTCACGGGTCTGGCCGACGAGGATGCCCGCATCCTTCAGCTGGCGAGCCAGGACGTGAGCCTCAAGGGCCTCATCCTCGGTGGAGTGATCATCGGCACCCTCGGTGTGCTCGACGACGTGACCGTGACCCAGGTCTCGGCCGTTTGGGAATTACATCAGGCCAACCCGACGATGGGGGTCCGGCGCTTGTACGCCGCCGCCCTGCGGATCGGCCGCGACCACATCGCTTCGACCGTCAACACACTCGTGCTCGCGTACGCCGGTGCGTCCCTCCCCCTGCTGATTCTCTTCGTGGAGGTGCAACGGAGTCTCGGCGACGTCCTGACCGGCGAAACTGTGGCCACGGAAGTCGTCCGGACCCTCGTCGGCAGCATCGGATTGGTGGCCTCGGTGCCCATCACCACCTTCCTCGCCGCCGCCGTGATCGCGGGTTGGGACTACCGACGGAGTGAGGGATAGGTTTTCGCCGATGTCCACGGCCCAGGTGGTGTTCGCCGTTGCCCTCGGCGCAGTCACGCTGATCATCACGCTCTTCGCCCTGTACGTGATGTCGTCGGTGATCTGGGGCGACCGCTGGATCCGGAAGGGCCGATGAGTCCCGCGACCTCGAGCACCGTCTACAAGGGCAAGTCGGGGCAGTGGGCCTTCGTGATGCACCGCATCACCGGCTTCCTCGTCTTCTTGTTCCTGCTGCTGCACGTCGTCGACGTGTCGCTGGTGAATGCCGATCCCAAGCTCTACAACGAGGTTCACGCCCTCTACGGCAACGTGATGCTGCGCCTGTTCGAGGTCGGCCTCCTCGGAGCGCTGCTCTTCCACGCATTCAACGGGTTGCGGATCGTGATGATCGACTTCTTCCCTGGCGCCATCCGGAGTGAGAAGGTCATGTTCAAGATCGTGGTCTTCTTCACCCTCATCCTCACGGGCGTCGGCGGATTCGTCATCCTGCGGCCCTTCCTCGAGGGCACGGCGGGCCTCCTGTGACGGTCACCAGCAATCGCCCGTCCGACAATCGTCCGAAGCTCGAGCGCCGACCGCGCATGAACTTCGAGACCTGGTCGTGGTACTTCATGCGGATCTCGGGCCTCATCCTGATCTTCCTGGCCCTCGTCCACTTCTCGATCACCCACATCATCTACGACGTCGTCGACACCAACTCGGCGTTCGTCGCCGCCCGCTGGGACAACCCCCTGTGGCGCATCTACGACTGGACGTTGCTGGCCCTCGGGCTCTTCCATGGCCTCAACGGGCTGCGCTGGATCATCGACGACTACGTCCGCTCGCCGGGCAAGCGAGCCACGGTCAAAGCCGTGCTCTACAGCGTGACGGGTGTGCTCTTCGCCTACGGCACGCTCACCATCATCACGTTCTAATTGTCGGCTTCACCGAGGCGCCGCTTCGCTCAGGTGACGGGTGTTCGAGTGCGTCGACACTGGCCGGCAGGCGTCCTGGCGGCGGGATTCTTCGGCGTGTATCTCGTGATGCAGTACCGGTGGTTCCCGCACCTTTCGAAGAACAACGACGAGGCCGTCTACCTCTTCCAAGCCGAGATGCTCCGCAAGGGCCACC
>JBKJLN010000507.1:0-4298 GCA_046596935.1 Acidimicrobiales bacterium | reverse complement strand
CAGCGGCGTGAAGCTGCGAAAGATCTCGTGGAAACGCATGGAGAAATCGGCGTAGGTGTCGAATCGTCCGTGCACGAAAACGGCCTGGGGGCACAACCTCTTGGCCCGCACCGACGGCATGGCCGAGTGCACTCCGTAGGAACGGGCCTCGTAGTTGCAGGAGGCCACCACCCCCCGGTCACCGCTCCCGCCGACGATCACCGGCTTGCCGGCGAGTGTCGGTTCGAGCAACACCTCGACCGACGCGTAGAAGCTGTCCATGTCGACGTGGAGGATCGTGCGGCCGGCGCCGGCGCCCATCGTTTCGCCGTCCGACCCGCCGTCCGCCACGCCGGCCCCTTCCGTCAGAGACGCACGACGGTCATCGTCGACCGGTCGGCGCCCTCGACGCGGTAGCGGTACGAGCGGGTGTCGTCCCACCGGTCGCTCAGATAGGCCGCCAGCGGCTCCCGCACCCACACCGGGCACTGCTCGAGGTGGGGCCCGCACGCGTCGGCCGCCACCCACTGGGCATCGATCACGATCTGATCGAGGTCCTCGAGGACGAGGTCGCCGGCGAAGTCGAGGGCTCGGTGCACCTCGACCCGCATCCGCCAGCCCATGCCTTCGGCTTCAGCGACCACCTCGTAGACCGGGCCGTGCCACTCCCGAACGGTGATCCCCGTCTCCTCCAACACCTCACGGGTCAGCCCGTCCAGCACGGTCTCGCCGTCGTCGACCTCGATCACGCCGCCGGGTGTCGACCAGTCGAGCGAGCCGTTGCGCCGACGGTTCTGCACCAGCAGCAAGCCATCGGGACCCTCGATGATCCCGCTGGCGACCAACCACTCCCGCATCCCGACGATTGTGCCACTCCCTCGACCAAGGCTTCCGGCGTCTGGAGGCAATGACGTGCAGAATCCGCACGTCATTGCCTCCAGACCCGACCAGACCTGACCCGACCCGGCGCGGCTACAGCGGGTCGGCGGGAACGGCTTCGATCGGCATCTGACCCTTGCGGAGGAGCGAGCGCCCGGCGGCGATGATGGCCGAGCCGAGCAGAGCGAACAGTGCAGCCAAACCCCATGCGACCCGGTAGGAGTAGGCCTCGACGGCGGCCCCGAAGACCACCGGCCCGAGCACGGCGCCGAGGTAGGTCCCGGTTTGGGTGACCCCCGACGCCGCGCCGGGGGCGGCCGGATACGCCCGAGCCACGGCGAGGTTGAAGAGTCCCGGCCAGCCCCATCCGGCACCGAAGGCGAACGGCGTCGCCAACACGAGCAACAGCGGCCGCTCGGTCGCATAGAAGCCGTACGACACGGCGCCGGCGATGAGCATCAGCGAAACGACCCGAAGGTGCCCGCCGGTGCGGCGGTCGGCCCGGACGCCGGCGGTCAGGCGCACGGCGATTCCGATGGCGCTCCCGGCGGACACCAACAGTCCCGCGCGTGCCTCACCCATGCCGGCGTCGACCGCCGCGTTCACGAGGAAGGCCCCGAGGGTTCCGGCGGCGGCGGCGCCGAACCCGATACCGGCGCCGAGCACGATCAGGGGCTTCAACGGGATGCGGGTGCGACGATCGTTCTCGGCCCGAACATCCCCACGCAGACCCGTCTCGGGCGCGGGAACGAACGGTATGGCCAGGCCGCCGACGATGGGCAGGAGAGCGCCGGCGACGAACGCCCACCGCCAACCGACGGTGAGGGCGACGAGAGGGACGGCGAGGCCGCCCAACAACGTGGCTGCGGGCACGCCCGACTGCTTGACGGCGAAGGCGATGCCGAGGCGGGCCTCGTCGACGGTGCGGGTGATGAAGAGGTTGGCCGCCGGCTGGGCCAACGCGTTGGCCAGGCCCCCGATGGCCAGCCACACCAGGAGCGTGGTGTAGGTCCTCGCCCCGACGGCGACCCCGAGCAGCGCGACGGCGCTGCAGGCGGCGCCGAGGCGCATCGCTTTGCGCGGGCCCAGCCGCTCGGCCGTGCGTCCGAGCACGGCGGAGGAGAGGGCGGCGGCGGTGAAGAAAGCGCCGATGGCAAAGCCGAGACCCGACTCGCCGAAGCCCAGGTCCGACCGGAGCTGCACGCTCACCCCGCCGGTGAGGAAGGCCGGAAGGGCGCCCCCGGTCACGACCAGGATGACGGCCGTCAGCGGGCGCGCCGCCCCCCGACTCAACGAAGGGGCGCGAGTGCGGCCGCCAGCGGACCGAGCACCGATGGCGTGTGAGGAACTGGCAGGTAGATGATGCCGAGGTCGAGTCCGGCATCGTCAAAAGCCTTGGCCGCTTCGACGACCGGCGCCGGATCGCCGTCAGTGCCGAGGCGCAGGTGGGTCGAGGTCATGATCTCGCTCGGATCGCGACCGATGTCCGCGCAATGGCGATGGAGGACCTCGCGCTTGGCCACGAACTCCTCGACCGGTCCACCGGGATAGTTCCAGTGCTGCGCCCACTTCGCCGCCGTCTTGAGCGTTCGCTGCTCTCCCTTTCCACCGATGCAGATGGACGGATGGGGCTGCTGCACGGGCTTCGGTTCGCAGCGGGCACCGGCGAGCTCGTAGTACCGACCCGAGAAATCGGTGGTCTCGTTGGTCAAGAGGGAGACGATCACTTCGCAGGCTTCGTCGAAGCGGTCGAACCGCTCGCGCAAGGTGCCGAGTTCGATGCCGTAGGCCCCGCTCTCCTCCTCGTTCCAACCGGCGCCGATGCCGAGCTCGAGGCGCCCGCCGCTGGTGATGTCGAGGGTTGCAGCCATGTTCGCCAGCAATGCCGGGTGCCGGTAGTGGATGCCGGTCACGAGCACACCGACGCGTAGTCGCTTCGTCGCCTGGGCCAGTGCCGCCAACGTCATCCAGCCTTCGAGGCAGGGGCCGGTCGAGTCGGAGAAGATCGGATAGAAGTGGTCGAACGTCCACGCCGACTCGAACACGTCGAAGGCATCGGCGGCCTGCCAGACGGCGAGCATGTCCGCCCAGGTCGTGTCCTGCGGCGAGGTCTTGATGGCGAAGCGCATGGCGTTGTTCTAGTGGCCGGGCTCGTCGTGGCCGACCTCGTCATGGTGCTCAGCGCGATGCCGGCGCAGCAAGTCTTCGCCGAAGTCCCCGCCAGGGTCGCGAAGCACCGTGTGGACGTGGTTGGCGTCGTCCTGGGTGTTGTCGTATTCCACGAAGAACGAAGGGCTGGTGAGGCGGTAGTACTGCGGTCGACGGTGACGGGCTTCACCGGCGAAGGCGAAGCGGACGTCTCCGAGTTCGGTCGCGAGCCGCTGCCACCATGCCTCGGCGGCCGGCGGCGGGAGGCGATCGATGTAGTGACGGACGAGAATCTCGGCGGCCGACCTGGCCCCTGGACCCAATTTGGCCAACCGCACACCGGTCAGATCCCCTTCGTCCTCGAGGGCCGGCGCGTTGGTGGTGAGGATGTCGTCGGGAGCGTCGGGGCCGAGCAGAGCCGTATCGCGCTGCGGGCCATCGAGCGCACCGAACAGCGCCAGCGCGAGATCTTCCTCGCCGGCCAATGGGCGCACCACGACCGATCCCGATGGCGCGAGAACCTCGGCCGGATTGGAGCCGAGGAAGAGCGGCGTCGACGCCACCTCGCCGTCGATCACGCTGACGTTCAACGAGACGTGGTGGCCTTCGAACCGCCATCCCCATCGCGCGGCTTCCGGGTCGCCGAAGACGCTCACCGAGTAGTCGGCGCGATGACGACCCCACGGACGCGAGGTCGAGGCCGGAGCGCGACGCACCCGGCGCGGACCGGTCTTGCCCTCGATCTCATCGAGCACGTCCTCGAGCCCGAGAATCGTCGTCACCGCCGCAACGGCCGAGATGCTGAGCCCGCTGGCGACGAGGTCGTATGCAGCTTTTTGTTGTGCGGCATCCATGGCGATGAACGCAAGACCTCCGCGCCGACGCGGGATGTAGTGCCAGTCGCGTCGAGCCTCGTCGTCGGTCGACGCGAACACCGCCCGTTCTCGCGTCGGCCCTTCGAGGCCGCCGAGGAAGTTGGCGGCCGCGTGAGCCATGGTCGTCGCCGACTGCTCGTTGGCCATCGTCGAACTCTACGATCGAGGAGTGACCAGTCCCGAGGAGCGGCCCCTCTCGTCGCTCCCGTCGCCGTTCGCCCGCGCCGTCGCGTTCACCGCCATCGTCCTCGCCGGGTTCTGCGGGGCCCTCATCGGCTGGTCCTTCGTCGATCTCCAATGTGAGGGCGACTGCACGACACCGGGCGGGATCGGCGCCCTCATCGGCGGCCTGACCGGAGCCATCGGCGTGGCCGTCGTCGCCGTGCTGACCCTGCGGGCCATGTCCGAGTGGAGGCG
>JBKJLN010000501.1:0-2590 GCA_046596935.1 Acidimicrobiales bacterium | reverse complement strand
CGCCGGGGCGCTCGCCAACGCGGCCCTCATCGCGCTCACCGGAGCGGCCGTACTGCCCTCTCTGCGTCGATCGGCATCGCGTTTACGGCCGGCGGTCGACCTGATTCCCGTTTGAGTTCACGCCCAGGGTGTAACAAGTCCCTCACATGCCTCGTTTCCCGCGCCTCCCCTCCCGTGGTCTGCTCCTGAAGATCGTCGGCGGCCTACTGCTCACCCTGATCGTCATCGTCGTCGTGCCCCCACTTCGCAAGGGCGCAGCTCTGGTGACCAGCAAGCTCATCGTCTTCGTCGCCTCTCCCCTGGCGCCGGACATCGCCGACTTCAAGAAGTTGCCCGAGACCACCAAGTTGGTCGCCATCGACGGGAGCACCATCGCCGAGCTCGACAAGTCCGAGCGCCGGGTGCCGATTCAGATCGAGGCCTTGCCCGACCACGTGAAGAACGCCGTGCTCGCGGCTGAGGATCAGGACTTCTACTCCCACAACGGCGTCGACTCCACGGCCATCTTCCGTGCGTTCCTTCGCAACGCCCAGGGCCGGGTACAGGGCGGCAGCACGATCACCCAGCAGCTGGCCAAGATCAACTACACCGCCCGCGAGCGCACCGCCGGCCGCAAGCTCAAGGAAGTGCTCTACGCCACCAAGCTCGAGAAGAAGTACACCAAGAACGAACTCCTCGAGCGCTACCTGAACCAGATCTATTTCGGCCAGCGGGCCTATGGCATCGATGCCGCCGCCCAGGTGTACTTCCTCAAGGAAGCCAAGGACCTCACCCCGGCGGAGGCGGCCCTCATCGCCGGAAAGATCCGGGCCCCTGAGGCCCTGAATCCGCGCGACGAGAAGGACAAGCCGGCCAGCAAGCGCCGGCGTGACCAGGTCTTGCGCAACATGCTCCAGGAGAAGTTCCTCGACAAGGCGAAGTTCGACGAAGCCATCGCCACACCGCTCGACCTCCCCGCCAAACCCCCCGCCGACAACACCGGGCTCGGGAAGACACCCCACTTCTCCGCCTTCGTACAGCGCGAAGCCCGGGGCATCGATGCCCTCGGCACGACCCCGGAGACCCGTCAGAACCAGCTCGTGACCGGGGGCTACACCATCGAGACGACGCTCGATCCGAAGGTGTTCGACGCCACCGTCGGCTCCGTGCAAGCAAGGGTCGGGGCTCCGGAAGACCCCTTCGCTGCCGTCGCCACAGTGGTGCCCGGCGATGGCGCCATCCGCAGCCTCTTCGGAGGGCTCGACTTCTCGACATCGGAGTTCGACATGTCGTCGCTCAGCGGCCGACAGATCGGCTCGACGGCCAAGCCGTTCGTCTACCTCGCCGCCCTCCGGAAGGGCCACGACCCTCGCGACACCTATGACGGCACCTCCGGCCGGGTCATCCCGTGCTACACGAAAGACCCGGTCAACAACTACGCCGGCGAGGACGCGGGTGGCCAGATCAACGTCGACGACGCCTTGGTGAAGTCGGTCAACGTCGTGTTCGCCGACCTCGGCTGCCTCACCGGCCCGAAGGAAGTCAAGCGGGTCGCCACCGAAGACGGGATTCCCGAGGACGCCAGCGAGAACGTCGGCGGCTACCTCCTCGGCGGCCTCGACGGCAAGGGCGTCAACGCCCTGGAGATGGCTTCGGCCTACGCCGCATTTGCCGCCAAGGGCATCTACGCCCAGCCGTACTCGATCGCACGGATCAAGGACAGCAAAGGCCGCGTCATCTTCGAGCACAAAGTGTCGACGAAGCCGGTCTTCAAGCCCGAGGAAGTCGGGGTGCTCAACAACCCGCTGAAGCGAGTGGTCACCGAAGGCACCGGCAAGAACGCCGCCATCGGCCGCGATGTCGCCGGCAAGACCGGTACCACCCAGGACAACATCGACGCGTGGTTCGTGGGCTACACCCCGCAGCTGGCCACCGGCGTCTGGATGGGGTACGAGAACAAGACCGAGCGCAAGCCGATGGTGAACATCCACGGCGTGAAGGGCGTGACGGGCGGATCCATCCCGTCGCAGATCTTCTCCGACGTGATGAAGAAGGCGCTCGAAGGCGTCAAGCCGATGCCGCTGTTCACGGCTTCGCCCGACCAACTCAACCTCATGCCGTCGACGACCACCACGGCCTCGACCTTGCCGACGACGACGTCGAGTACCACATCCACGACCGTGGCCGAGTCGACGACGACGCTTCCGGGCGCCACGACGACCGTCGCTACCCCGCCCGGCCGGGTCACAACGACGACGGCCGCTACGACGGCTACGACGGCTGCGACCACGACCACCACCTCGGCCAGGACGACGACGACCACGGCACCAGCAACAACGACGACCAGAAAGTCGTGCGCCACCACCTCCACCTCATCGACGTCGTCCACATCGTCGACGTCAACCACCTCGACCACTGCCTGCTGAGCGGCCTCGGCCGGTGCCCCGAGAGCACCGGCCCGCCGCCGGCGCCGTGCTACCCGGTGGGGCCGGCGCAACGGCTGGCGGTCGCCTACCCGGTCACGGGCGTGCCGTTCCCGGTCGCCGGGGAACTAGAAGAGGCGAGGGGGGCGGGTCGCCGGGCGGACCCGCACGAATCGTCCGATGCCACC